>CAZYGO010000481.1:0-5146 GCA_964647455.1 uncultured Rhizobium sp. | reverse complement strand
ACCAGCGCAGGCTCGGGATGCAGATAGGGGATTTCCGCCGGTATCGTCTCCAGCCTTGTGCCGAAGGCCAGCGGCAGGCTGGCCAGGGGCAGGTGCAGATCGAACTCCGCCGGCGCCTTTTTCCAGGGCAGGATCTCGTCGGCCACGCCCTGGCCGGTGAACAGCCGGGCAAGGCCGTCACGCGGCGAAAAGATCACTTTCGCGCCGGCGCGCCGCGCCAGCGGCAGATAGCGGGCGAACTGGATATGGTCGCCCAGGCCCTGTTCGCCATGGACATAGAGCGTCTTGCCCGCCAGCGTTTCGCCGCCTTGCCATTCCGGTTGGGGAAAACGCGGATAGGAGTGGGTGTCCCGATAGCGGTTAAGGTCGCGCCGCGCTTCATAGAATTTCAGGCCCGCTTCCCAATCGTCCTGGTGCAGCAGCAGCATCGCGCTGTGGAAATCCGCCTCCGGCCGGAAAAGGGGATTGCGCGCCAGCTCCCGGTCATAGGCGAGGGCTTCATCGACGCGGCCGGCGGCCGCCAGGGCGCCGCTGCGGCCGATATGAGCGCCGATCGAGTCCGGCTCCAGCGCGATGGCGCGGTCAAGCGCTGCCAGCGCATCCTCGAAGCGGTTCATGTGCGTCAGCAGCAGGCCGCGATTGACATGGGCGTTGGCCATGTCGGGGGCCAGGGCGATGGCGCGGTCGTAGGACGCCAGAGCTTCGTCCAGCCGTCCGAGCGCCTTCAAAGGTTCGCCCAGATTGTAGTGAAGGCCGGCTTCCTCTGGCGCCATCGCCACCGCCTGCTCGAACTGCGCCAGTGCCTCGGGGTAGCGCCGCAGCCGCACCAGGGCGTGGCCGAGATTGCTGCGCGCCATGGCGCTGTCCGGATTGCGCTCCAGAGCGCGGCGGAAGCTTTCCAGCGCTTCCTCATAGCGTCCCAGCTCGTCCAGCATCAGGGCGCGGAAATTGTGGGCCGCGGCATCGTCCTGCAATTCGACGGCGCGCGAGAAACTGCCCAGCGCCTCCTCCGGACGGTCCAGCTGCTTCAGGGTCATGCCGCGATGCAGATGGGCCTGGAACAGGCCCGGCTGCAGCGTGATGGCGCGGTTCAGGGCGCCGAGCGCCTCGGCGAAGCGGCCGCAGCGCAGATAGGCGAGGCCGCGATTGGCCTGTGCCGCGGCATCGGACGGCGCCAGCTGGCAGACGCGCTCGAGGACCGGGATGGCTTCCTGCGGCAGGCCGGCATCCAGGGCCAGCAATCCGAGCCGATGGCCGACGCCGGCATTCTCCGGCTCGCGCGCCAGGATGGCGCGATAGGCCTGCTCCGCCTCGGCGAAGCGGCCCTGGGCGTGGAGGGCAAGGGCTTCTTCCAGCATTCTGTTCCTGTTTCTCCCGGAGGCGAAAAACCCGCCTTCCTCTACACGCTTGGAAAGGCTTGGGAAAGCGGCTTTTGCTGGCCTTGGCGAAGCCCCGGCTTGGGGTTATCAGGAGCGCATGACTTCCTCTTCCCCGATGCAGGCGAAATTCCAGACCGCCCAGCAGCTGCATCTACAGGGGCGGCTGGTGGAGGCCGCGCGGCTTTACGAGGAGCTTCTGGCCGCCGATGCCGGTCATGCCCCGGCGCTGCACTGGCTGGGGGTCATCGCCTATCAGACGGGCGATCTCGCAAAAGCGCTGGATCTGATCTCACGGTCGGTGGCGATAGACCCGCAATCGGCCCTTGCCCATTCCAATCTGGGCAATGTCTTGGCGGTGCTGGGGCGCCTCGACGAGAGCCTGGCCAGTTACGACAGGGCGCTCGCGCTCAGGCCCGGCCATGCCGACAGCCACAATCATCGCGGCAATGTGCTCAACAATCTCCGGCGCTTCGACGAAGCCCTGGATGATTTTGCCAGGGCGATCGCCCTGCGGCCCGATTACGCGGAAGCCCACAGCAACCTCGGCGTCGCTCTTTACGATCTGGGGCGTTTCGAGGACGCGCTGGAAAGTTGCAACCGGGCGATAGCGCTGCAGCCCGACCTTGCCGAGGCCCATCACAATCGCAGTCTCGTACTTCGGGAGTTGAAGCATTTTGCCGCCGCGCTGGCGAGCGCCGACCGGGCGATCAGGCTGCGGCCCGATTATGCCCAAGCCCACAGCAATCGCGGCATCGTGCTCGCCCGGCTGGGTCGCCTGGAGGAGGCCATGGCCAGCTACGACCGGGCAATCGCCCTGGAGCCGGGATTTGCCGACACGCATTTCCATCGCGGCGCGGCGCTCTGCGATCTATGGCGGCATGAAGAGGCCCTTGCTGCCTGCGACCGGGCGATTGCCCTTGGTCCAGGTCTTGGCCTGGCCCATGGCAATCGCGCGCTTGCCCTGCAGGAGATGGGTCGCTTCGACGAGGCCATGTCCAGCCATGACAAGGCGGTTGCGCTGGCTCCGGATTGTGCCGAGGTCCACGCCAATCGCGCGGTGATGAATCTGCGTCTGGGACGATACGAAGGGGCCTGGGAGGAATTCGAGTGGCGCCTTCCGCTATGGCAGGAACAGGAGCGGCAAAGGCTGTTGGAGCTTTCGCCCGATGCGTTGCGCCGGCCCCGCCTGAAATCGCTGGACGAGGCCCGGGGACAGACGATCCTGGTCCACTGGGAGCAGGGCCTGGGCGACACCATTCAATTCTGCCGCTATGTCGAACTGCTCCAGGGCGCGGGGGCCGAGGTGGTACTTGCCCCGCAACCTAAGCTGCGCGCCTTGCTGACATCGCTGCGCGGCGCTCCCCGGCTTGTTACCCCGGCTGACGCGCCCACTGCGTTCGATTGCCATGTTTCCCTCATGAGCCTGCCGATGATTTTTTCCACCACGATCGAAACGATACCGGCAGATATTCCGTATCTTTCCGCTTCCGAGGAAAAGGTGGAAAAATGGCGGGCGCGGCTCAGCGGCGAAGGTTTTCGGGTTGGTGTCTGCTGGCAGGGAAGCAAAATCAATAAGCGCGACCCCGGTCGGTCTTTTGCCGCGACGCGGTTCCAGGGACTGGCGCGCATTCCCGGCGTACGCCTCATCAGCCTGCAGAAAGGCGAGAAGGCGCCCGAAACGCTGCCGGGCGGCGCCACCATGCAAACGCTGGGCAGCGACTTTGACTCGGGGCCGGATGCCTTTGTCGACGCCGCCGCGGTGATGATGCATCTGGATCTCGTGATCACGGCGGACACCGCCATCGCCCATCTGGCCGGCGCGCTTGGCGTGCGCACCTGGGTGGCGCTTCCTTTTGTCCCCGACTGGCGGTGGATGCTGAACCGGAGCGACAGCCCCTGGTATCCCGGCATGCGACTTTTCCGTCAGGCGGCAGCCGGAGACTGGGACGGCGTGTTCGCGCAGATGCAGGCGGCGCTGGCCGCGGAACTGGCATGAGATGCCGCAGGGTCCGGCGAGAGCCGTGAACACCTGGAGCCAAAGCGATGGGCCTGGCTCGCGGCGGCTTCCCAAACTGCACCCTCCCAAGATATAAGCACCGGCAATGCGGGTGTAGTTCAATGGTAGAACGGCAGCTTCCCAAGCTGCATACGAGGGTTCGATTCCCTTCACCCGCTCCATTTCCGTAAATTATGCATGGCATGGGTGCCGCTGGGGACGTTCGAAGCCTTGCCGCCATGGGTGGAAATGCCCGGGGCTGGACGATAAAAAGGACGCATGACCGAAGCCGAGATGCGCGCCGCCAGCGACCTGCTCTACCGTCATTGGCAGGAACGGACGCGGATTGATGCGTTGCCGCCGCATCTTCGTCCCGCGACTCGCGCCGAGGGTTATCGCGTCCAGGCCTTCATCGAGGAACATACCCGCGCGCCACTGTTCGGCTGGAAGATCGCCGCCACCAGCATCGCGGGGCAGAAGCACATCAATGTCGATGGTCCGCTGGCAGGGCGGCTGCTGGCCGAGCGGGTGATCGCCGATGGCGGCGCCTGTCCTCTTGGCAACAACCTGATGCGGGTGGCGGAAATGGAATTTGCCTTCCGCATGGCCGCGGATCTGCCGCCGCGGTCCAGCCCCTATACGCAGGAGGAAGTGATGGGATGCGTCGCCAGCCTGCATCCCGCCATCGAGATTCCGGATTCCCGCTACCACGATTTCACTCTTGTCGGCCTGGCCCAGCTGGTGGCTGACAATGCCTGCGCCCATCGCTTCATTCTGGGTCCGGCAACCGATGCCGCCTGGCGTGGCATCGACCTGGCCACCCATTCCGTGCGCGCCTTCGTCAACGCAAAGCCGGCAGGCGAGGGCAGTGGCGCCAATGTGCTGGGCGATCCGCGCATCGCCCTGACCTGGCTGGCCAACGAATTGTCCTGTCATGGACTGACCCTGAAGGCGGGTGAGGCCGTTACCACCGGCACCTGCGTCCAGCCGGTGGCAATCGCCGCTGGCGACCGGGTCGAGGGCGATTTCGGGATTCTGGGGGCCGTGGCAGTCACGATAACCCAATAATGTATTGTTTTTACTAGTTCTTTCACTTCGGTGGGGCAATCAACCCCAGCAAAAGATGGCGGTTTCTTAACCCGGTTTGAACCCCTTGGTCCTTAATTTTGCACGGTTTTTGCCGGGGACTTTCCGTCGTGCCAATGCCGGGCCACCGTCTGCATGCGAACAGGCGCCAAAAGGACAGCCTGCTTGCGAGGTATTCGGAAACCCTCGGCGAGCTGATGCTGCGCAAAAGCACCGAAACCGCCATCCGCGCCGCTCGCCATGAGGCTGAGCTCAACGACCGCGCGAAGTCGGCCTTCCTTTCGACCATGAGCCACGAGCTGCGCACGCCGCTCAACGCCATCATCGGCTTCTCCGATCTGCTGCGTCAGTCGGGCACGGCCAGCACCGCCGAATATGCCGGCCATATTGCAAAGGCCGGCCGCCGCCTGCTCGATGTCGTGGGCGATGTTCTTGACATGTCGCGGCTGGAATCCGGCAGCCTGACCCTGAATCTGGTGTCCACCGCCATCGCCGATATCGTTGAGGCGGCAGTGGAACAGGTCAGGCCGCTCTGCGCCGAGAAGCAGCAGCAGCTCGACATCCGCGCTGTCGGAATGCCGTCCGAGCTGTTGATCGACGGCAAGCGCATTGGCCAGCTGCTGGTCCATCTGCTGTCCAACGCCAGCAAGTTCACGCAAGCCGGCGGACGGATCCTTGTGATGGC
>CAZYGO010000480.1:0-3006 GCA_964647455.1 uncultured Rhizobium sp. | reverse complement strand
AAGGCCCAGAAGCCCCGCCTCGGGCCGAATGAGGCCGCAAAAGGCAAGACCCAGGCCGATCAGGAGTTGGGAGAAAAGGTCCGCTACATGGTCGACGAAAAATCCATAGCGCGGGCGCTGTGCGCCACGGTGGCGCGCCAGCGTGCCATCGAGAGAGTCGCCGAACCAGTTGATCGCCAGGCCCAGGGAGGCAAGCCAAAGGAAAAGCGGGTCGTATCGCGTCAGCAGATAGCTGGCGAAACCGACGCCAGCGCCTGCCACCCCCAGCACGGTCAGCTGGTCGGAAGTGACCCATCGGGGCAGCCGCGCCGCCAGCCACAGCAGCAAGGGCAACTCGAGCGGCGCCAGAAAACTGGGATGGGTGCGCTCGCTCACGGCAGCGCCTTCTCATAAAGCCGATGAATCTTATAGGGCGCGCCGGCGATCCGCGCGGCGATGCGGTTCATGCGATGGTTGTTTTCCAGGACCCAGCCGAAATCAACCCAGTCGAGATGGGCGAAAGACTGTTGCTTCAGAAGATCGACGATCATGAGGGCAAGCAGCGCTCCTGCCTGGGGCGAGGACTGGTACTTGCGCCGCAGCCCCAGCAGCACGATGCGGGCGCCGCGCTCATTGCGGCGCGTCAGGTCCCAGGCGAGCCTGGTCCAGTTGAATGGCAGGAGCCGTCCGTCAAAGCCGGCAATCAGGCCGTTGACGTCGGGCAGTGCGACCATGATGCCCGCCGGCTCCGAGCCCAGCAGCAGCACTCGGCCGAAGTCGGCCCGCAACGCCGGGCGCATTTCCGAAGCCATGTGACGTGCCTCCGCGTCGCCGAACGGCACGAAACCCCAATTGCCGCGCCAGGCATCGTTGAATATCTCTACCATCAAACGCACTTCGTCGTCGTAGTGGCGCAGGTCGAGCTTTCGCAGTCTGGCGCCGGGGAACCGCTCGGCTGCCCGCGCCAGCCCCTTAAGCGGTGGTGGCGCTTTTGGCGAGCAGCGATAAGAGTAAAGATCCATCGCCTTGACCAGCCCGGCCTGTTCCAACAACTGGCCGGTGAAGGCGCGCGCATGCGGCATCATCACGACCGGTGGATCTGTGAAGTTCTCGACCAGACAGCCGCATTCTTCGTTGATGGTGAAATTGAACGGCCCCTTCATGCGCGTGATGGCGCGCGCCCCGAGCCATTGCGCCGCAGCTGCGACAAGCGCCGTGGCGGCTTGCGGATCCTGCTGGCAATCGAAAAAGCCGAAATGCCCGGTGCTGTCACGGTGCTCGGCCAGATGGCGGCGATTGACCTGGGCAGAGATGCGCCCCACGGGCGTCCCGTCGCGGCTGGCGAGAAACAGCGCGACCTCTCCAAATTCGCGAATGGGAGCCTTGGGCGAAAGACGTTGCCGCTCGGCCAGGGCCAATGGCGGGATCCAGGCGGGATCCCCGGCAAAGATGCGGTGGGGCACCGAAAGCCATTGGCGCAGCCCGGCGCGGTCTTGCACGGCATGAACCTGAAGCCCGCTCACGAATGCCGCATCCGCGTCAGAATGGCATCGGACAGGCGATGGGGTAGGGCTCGCGCCAGAAAGGCGAGGGCACCAAGCTGCCATGGGAATATGATCTGCCCGCGTCCGCGAGCCAGTTTCAGCGCGATGTGGCGGGCGGCACGTTCCGCGCTCCAGACAAACAAGTGGCGGAAGGGCACGTCCTGGCTCATCGGTGTTTCGACGAATCCGGGATGGACGACGCTGATCCGGATGCCGAAGGGAGAAAGCTGGCGCCGCAGCGCGTCGCCATAGGCGCCGACGGCGGCCTTGGAGGCGCTGTAACCCGGCGCCTGGGGCAGGCCGACCAAGCCGGCCAGGGACCCGATGATCGCGATCTGCCCCCTTCGCCGAGCGACCAGCCTGGGCACCAGGGGGGCCACGCCGTTGGCCACGCCCTGCATGTTGATGGCGAAAAGCGCCGCGGTCTTTTCGGCCGGTTCGCCGGGCCCCTGCTTCAGGGCCGCCACGCCACCAATGCCCGCATTGGCGATAAACAGGTCCAGCGGCGCCTGCGCCTCGCTGTCAGCGATCCAGTCGGCCATTGCCTGGCGGTCGGTCACGTCGCTGGGCGTTATCGCCACCGCGGCCCCCTTGGCGCGGCATTGCGCGGCCACCTGCTCCAGCCTCGCGGGGTTGCGCGCCAGCAGCGAGAGGCGTGTGCCGGGTTTGGCGTATTGTCGTGCCAAGGCCGCGCCTATCCCGCTGCTGGCGCCGGTGATGGCGACATGGTTTGGCCCGGCGGCCATTTTGCAGATGCCCTCGTTGCAGGATTCAGCCCTTCGGGACACTATAGCCCAACCCTGTTTTTGTATACTCTTTGGGGGCCTGCAGGGGACGGACTTGAAGCACGAACACCTGGATCAGATCGTTCAGCTCAGAAAGCTCGCCGAGGAGGCGCCCGCCGCAGCGCCGCCCCGGCGTGGCATCAGGACCGGGCTGCTGGCGTTCACTCGCTACCATCCGTGGTTCATGGCGGTAGTGGTGCTGCCCACGCTGCTGGCCAGTCTTTATTACGGACTCATCGCTTCGGACCTCTATGTTGCGGAAGCCCGCTTTGTCGTCCGCACGCCGGCCCAGACACCCAGCGTGACGCCGCTGGGCTCCCTGCTGCAGAATGCCGGTATCTCCCGGTCCGCCGACGATACCTATTCCGTGCACGATTTCATCCTGTCGCGGGACATTGTCGCCGGCCTCGCCGCCCGGAACGATCTCAAGGCCATTCTCACCCGGCGGGAAGGCGATCTCGTCCATCGTTATCCGCCGATCTGGGGCAGGGCGACCTTCGAGCAGCTCTTTGAAAGCTATAAAAATCTTGTCAGCATCGAATACGACGCCTCCACCGGGATTTCCGTGCTGGAGGTCCGCGCCTTCCGGCCCCAGGATGCCCAGGCCCTGGCCCGCGCCATCCTCGGCGCCAGCGAGGGGCTTATCAATCGCATGAACGACCGCGCCCGCCGCGACACGATGGAGGCGGCGCAGGCCG
>CAZYGO010000479.1:0-6528 GCA_964647455.1 uncultured Rhizobium sp. | reverse complement strand
GGCAGCGGCCGCCTTCTGCTCTTCACGCACCGTGCTCGAGGCGACGATGGAGCAGACGGTGAAGTCACGGCCGCGGATCACCGGCTTGGCGCCTTCCGGCAGCGCCACGGAGGAGATGTGCAGCGACTCGGCGATGTCCAGCTTGGAAACGTCCACCATGATCTCGTTGGGGATGTGGTCAGCCGGGCAGATCATCTCGATCTGGTGGCGCACCACGTTCAGCACGCCGCCCTTCTTGAGGCCGGGGGATTCGCCCTGGCCCTTGAAGTGGACGGGAATGGCGATGCGCACGCTGGCGCCCGGCGCCAGGCGCAGGAAATCCACATGCACCGGGCGGTCCGAAACCGGATCGAGCTGCACCTGGCGGGGGATGACGCGGGTCTTCTTGCCGCCTTCGTTCAGCATCAGCAGCGACGTCAGGAAGCCGCCCTTCTCGATGGCGCGCTCCAGGCTGCGAAAGTCCACGGCGATGGTCTGGGGAGCGTCCGTGCCGCCATAGATGATGGCGGGCACCAGGCCCTTCTGGCGCGCCTGGTAGGACGGGCCCTTGCCCTTGTTGGCACGCGCTTCTATAGCAAGTTCTTGAATCTGCGTCATTTTTCCGATCCTCTGGTTCCCAGGCGCCGAAGGGCGCCCCGAAAAGACGGGCGGTGTGTAGCCAAAAGCCCCCGCAAACACAACCGCCCGCCCGCAAGGGTGCTAAGACAGCGCCATGCGTCTGCGTCTTGCGATTGCCTGTGCCATGGCCCTGACCGCCGTCCTGCCGGCCGGCGCCCAGGAGCAACTTCCCTCCGCGCCCGGCCGCGAGGAGACCCGCAAAGCCTGTGGCGGCTGCCATGGCGTCGAGACGTTCCTCGGCCTTCGCCGCAGCCAGGACGAATGGGAAACCACGATGGCGAACATGATCAATTTCGGCATGACGATCAGCGATGCCGATTACGACACGGTGGTCGCCTATCTCGTCACCTGGTTCGGACCGGGGCCGCGGCCCAGGCCGCCCGCCGCTCCCTGACAACCGCCATTTCTGCTAGGCTTTCCGCAAAACCGGAGGGCACCATGGACTATCTTGCGCCTGTCGCCGCGGCCGCCGCCGCCTGGATCTTCGGGGCGGTCTGGTACATGGCCCTGGGCAAGCCGTATCAGGCGGCGCTGGGCATGAACCCGGAAGAATGCAAGGGCAAGCCCATGCCGGTCATGCCGCTGGCGGTCTGCTTCCTGGGCGAACTGGTGATGGCGGCGGCGCTGTCCTGGATCCTGGCGCGGATGAGCGTGGTGGGCTGGATGTGGGGGGCGCATATGGGGCTTCTGTTCGGCGCCGGCGTCATCCTGCCGACGGTGGTGAACAACAACCTCGTCCCCGGACGGCCAAAGGCGCTGATGGCGATCGATGGCCTGCACTGGGTCGGCGTCGTGGCGATCGAGGGCGCGGTGCTGGGCGCGTTCGCCTAATCCAGGAAACGCGAGCCCGGCATTCCGCCGGGCGACCCGAAGCATCCACGACGGATGGGGTCAATCGAACAGACTCGAAACGCTCGCCTCGTTGTTGATGCGCCGCATCGCTTCGCCGATCAGCGGGGCGACCGAAAGCGTGCGAATGTTGTGGCAGTTGCGCACATCCTCGCCATGGGCAATGGAATCGGTGATCACCAGGCTTTTGAGCTTGGACGATTTGATCCGCGCCACCGCGCCGCCCGACAGCACGCCATGCACGACATAGGCATAGACCTCGGTGGCGCCGTTCTTCAGCAGCGCCTCGGCGGCATTGCACAGCGTGCCGCCGGAATCCACGATATCGTCCACCAGGATGCAGGCCTGGCCCTCGACATCGCCGATGATGTTCATCACTTCGGATTCGCCGGCCCGTTCGCGGCGCTTGTCCACGATGGCAAGGTCGGTGCCCAGCCGCTTGGCCAGGCTGCGGGCGCGCAGCACGCCGCCGACATCGGGCGAGACCACCATCAGCGGCTTGTCGCCCAGGTAATCCTGGATGTCGCGATGGATCACCGGCAGGGCGAACAGATTGTCGGTCGGGATGTCGAAAAAGCCCTGGATCTGCCCGGCATGGAGGTCCACGGTCAGCACCCGGTTGGCGCCGGCCTCGGTGATCAGGTTGGCGACCAGCTTGGCCGAAATCGGCGTGCGCGGACCAACCTTGCGGTCCTGGCGGGCATAGCCGAAATAGGGGATCACGGCGGTGATGCGCCTGGCCGACGCGCGCCGCAGCGCGTCGATCATGATCAGCAGTTCCATCAGATTGTCGTTGGCCGGATAGCTCGTGGACTGGATCACGAACATGTCCTCGCCGCGGACATTTTCCTGCACCTCGACGAATACTTCCATGTCGGAGAAGCGCCGCACCGCGGCCTTGACGAAGGGCAGGCCGAGATATTGGCCGATGGCTTCTGCCAGGTGCCGGTTGGAATTGCCCGTGATCAGGCGCATTCCCCGCGAACCATTACCTTCCGTCATCGCGCCGACCCCAATCGCGAGAGGTGAACTTTTGATGACGGGCTTTTAGCCGCTGGGGCGGCGAGTCGCCAGCCCCAATTCGCCGCATCCGCGAAGTCCTATTGTGTCAGCAGAATCGCTGAAATTTCCCGCCCATAGTCCGGCTCGCCGGCATGGGTGGCGCGGCGAAAACTGAAGAAGCCGTTTTCGGGCGGGTAGGTGCAGACCCGCAGGCCCTCGGTCGAGGCCAGCCCCATCGCCGCCAGTTGCGCGGCGACGTACCCCTCCAGGTGGAAGTGGCAATGGCCGGGTTTGCCCGGCTTGAAAAAGCGCTCATTGGCAGGATCGGCCTCTAGGAAGCGGTCGCGGAAATCGCCGCCGACCTCGTAATTGGCGGCGCTGATGCAGGGGCCGATGGCGGCCCGGATGCGGTCCCGCCGCGCCCCCAGGCTTTCCATCGCCGCGACCGTGGCTTGGAGAACGCCGCCAAATGCCCCTTTCCAGCCGGCATGGGCCGCCCCGATCACGCGGGCCTGGCTGTCGGCGAACAATACTGGCGCGCAATCGGCCGTCAGGATGCCCAAGGCCAATCCCGGCGTGCTGGTCACCAGGCCGTCACCTTCTGGGTGGCGGGCGGTATCCCAGCCAGGTTCCACGACATGGACATAGGGGCTGTGAATCTGCGCCAGACTGACCAGGCGGGCGTCCTGGCCCAGGACGGCGGCGGCGCGGGCCCGGTTCTCGGCCACGGCTGCCTTGTCGTCGCCGGAGCCGGGGCCACAATTCAGGCTGGCATACAGGCCGGTCGAAATCCCGCCCTCACGCCCGAAAAAGCCATGGGCGATGCCCGGCAGGTCCGCCAGGGTTGCCGCCTCAAGCCGCTTCATGGATCGCTTCCGCGAAACCGGGGGCCGTGGCCGCGGCGCGCGGCAGGAAGGCCATTGCCTTGAACAGATGGCCCATGCCGGCGTCGTCCGTCAGACGGGCCAGCGCCTCCTGCAGCGCCGGCGCCTCGGCCGGATGGCGCGCCGCCAGTCCTTGCGCCCGCGCCGCGATTCCCAGCGCGCTCAGCAGGGCGCCTTGCGTCACCGGGCCATGCACGCCCGCGCCGCCGCGCCGTCCCGCTGCGCCCAGAGCGGCGAAATCGACATGGGCGGAAAGGTCTGCCTCGCCCGGCGCCGCCAGCACGTCGGCAAAATGGTGGCCCGCGACCGCCTGCAGGGTTTCCGCGAAGCCCGCCTGGTCATAGCCATAGTCCACCAGCAGTGCCGCCCCACCCTGTGCGGCGACGTGCTGGGCGATGGCCTCGGCAAGCGCAATGGCGGCGGGCGCGGTTTCGTAGACGCCGCCTTCGGGCGCGGCGGCGCGGCTTTCCGGGATCAGGGATGACGGCGCCGGCATCGGCGCCAGCGCGAAGGCCAGCCCGCCATCCCGTGCGGTGATCATGCGCTCGCACCAGCCGCGCGGTGTCTTCACATACTGGCGGATCGGCAGTGCGTCGAAGAACTCGTTGGCGACGAGAAACAGCGGCCGGCCCGCATCGGCCTCGAACTGCTGCAGCCAGCGCAGCTTCACGCCGGCATCCTTCAGCCTGTCCTGTTGCAGGCGCCGCAGATGCGGGCTGGCTTCCACCAGCACCACCTCCAGGCTGTTGCGGAAATCGGGCGCCACCTTCAGCGCCCGCAGCATGTCGGCCATCAGCGTGCCGCGTCCCGGTCCCAGCTCCATCAGCACGGGCTTGCCGGGCCGGCCTTGCTGTTCCCAGACTTCCGCCAGCCACAGCCCCAGCATCTCGCCGAACATCTGGCTGATTTCCGGCGCGGTGATGAAATCACCGCCTTTCGCTTGCGTCCTGGCGCCCAGGGGATCGCGCGTGGCGTAATAGCCGCTTTCGGCGTCGTGCAGCGCCAGCATCATGTATTGCGCCACCGAGATCGGACCCTGCGCCGCGATCAGGCCGGCGATGCGGTCCTTGAGACTCATGCCGGTTTCGGCTTCAGCGCGGCATAGAACAGCACCCCAGCCGCCACCCAGGTTGCCAGCGACAATGCCATGCCCATCGTCAGGGCCCCCAGGAAAGGCGCATCGGGTTCGCGGAAGAACTCCACGATGAAGCGGAAGGCGCCGTAGCCGGCGAAGAAAGCCGCAGCCATCAGGCCCGGTTTGCGGTGCCAGTGGAAGATTCGCATCCCCAGTTGCAGGATCAGCAGCAAAGCCACGCCCTCGAGCGCGGCTTCATAGAGCTGGCTTGGATGGCGCGGCGTCAGGCCGCCAGGACAGGGCGTGCCATAGATGGCGGGAAAATAGCGGCTGCAGAACACCATGCCCACCGGCGCATCGGTAATGCGGCCCCAGAGCTCGCCATTCACGAAATTGGCGAGGCGGCCGAAGAAAAGGCCGATGGGCGCGAAGGCGCAAACCAG
Source organism: uncultured Rhizobium sp. (assembly GCA_964647455.1). GTDB lineage: Bacteria > Pseudomonadota > Alphaproteobacteria > Micropepsales > Micropepsaceae > Rhizomicrobium. The sequence goes on along the minus strand of CAZYGO010000479.1, from coordinate 1,657 downwards.
ATCGGCCACCGGCAGCAGCGCCAGTTTCTGGTGCCGGCAATAGAGCCAGACCGCCACCACAACGCCGATCAGCCCGCCATGGAACGACATGCCGCGCAATTGCGGCACCCAGCCGTCCCAGGCCGCCAGCAGCAGCCAGGGATGCGTCAGGAAATCGCCCGGCAGGCCGCGGCAGAAGCCGCTGGTGTCCGACGTGGTGCCGCACAGGATGATGCCGTAGAAAAGGTCCCAGCCCAGCCGGCCGCCGGCGATGATGCCGACAATGGCCCAGGTTGCCAGGTCCACCGCCTGGTCCTCACTGAGCGGCGGCCTGCCGGAGAATGGCGCTGCCGCCCACAAGGATTTGCGGCGCAGGGTGCGGACGATGCCGTACCAGGCCAATGCCACGCCGGCGAGATAGGCGATGGCATACCAGCGCAATGTTACCGGCCCCAATTGCACAAGCACCGGGTCAAGCTGGGGGTAGGGCAGGGTGGCCAGGATCATGAGGCGCTACCGTGCTGTTTCGCCGCTTCAAGTCAAGTAAAGTTGGTTTATAAGTCCCCTCGCGGAGACCCCCCATGGCGCAGACCGACAACCCCTTCCTCGACGGCATGGCCAAGGCCTTCACCGACGCCGCCGGCATGGCGCAGGGGGTGCGGGCCGAGATCGACACTTTCGTCCGCCAGCGCCTGGAGCGGCTGGTGGCCGACATGGATTTCGTCCCCCGCGAGGAATTCGAGGCGGTCAAGGCGATGGCGGCAAAGGCCCGCGAGGAAAACGAGGCGCTGGCCGCGCGTCTTGCGGCGCTGGAAGCCAGGCAGGGCTGAGTCAGGCCCGGCGCAAGCCGGTTCGCAGGCGCGTCGGCGGGCGTCGCGATTCATCCACATTGCAACCCGCTTTGCCGGGGTGAATCAATCCGCCGCACCCGTCCCGTTTCAAAGCTGTGGAATCTTTTTTCGCTGACGGCTTCGCGAGTCCCGGACTCTTGTGTTCCCCAAATCTTGTGCCAGTTTGGTTCTCGACTGCTTCGTTTTGTGCCGGCGAGGAACACGACCTTATGAGCTTTCCCCATCTCGATGAACCCCAGACCCTGCTGCATCCGCTCGACCTTATCGAGCGGGCGGTGGAGGCCAATGGCTGGGCCTTCGAGCGTTCCGAGCGCGACGAGCTGAACCTCTCGGTCGCCGGCCGCTGGAGCGATCATCACTTCAGCTTCACCTGGCGGGAGGACCTCAAGTCGCTGCACCTCTCCAGTGCTTTCGACATGCGCATCAGCGAAGGCGTCAAGCGACAGAACATCGCCGACCTCCTGATGCATGTGAACGCCAAGCTCTGGATCGGCCATTTCGATCTTTGGCCGCAGGACGGCACGGTGATCTTTCGCCACGCCATGATCTTCCCCGACGCCGAAGCCAGCGCCAGCCAGTGCGAGGCGCTGCTCAACCTGGCGCTGGAAGCCTGCGAGCATTACTACCCGGCCTTCCAGTTCGTGCTCTGGGGCGGCAAGAGCGCCGAGGAAGCGGTGGCGGCGGCGGTGCTGGAATGCCAGGGTCAGGCCTAGTGCATCCCGTGCGCCAAAGGTGCGTGAACCCATGAGCGTCCTCCTCATCGGCGCTGGCCGGATGGGAAGCGCGCTGCTCAAGGGCTGGCGCGCCAGCAAGATCAAATCCATCAT
>CAZYGO010000478.1:0-4512 GCA_964647455.1 uncultured Rhizobium sp. | reverse complement strand
TTTTCGCGGGCCGCGATATTCCTGCCGTCCTTCACTGCGGTCGGCAGCGCCTCGAAGATGTTCTTCAGGGCCAGAAGGCCGAACACGTCGGAAAGGGCGTTCTTGCCGACAAAGACGTTCTTGACGGTGAGGTCGGGCGTCACCTCGCGGCGGGCGGCGGTGAAGCTTTCGATGGCATGGGTGAGCGCATCGGCGCCCGAGACGGCGGTCAGGCCCGGCGGGCAGGTCAGGGTGAGTTCGGGGTCGCACACCGCCACGCGCGGGATCAGATAGGGCGAGGAGATGCCCACCTTGGTGCCGCGCTCGGTGTCGGCGATCACCGCCACCGGGGTCACTTCCGAGCCGGTGCCCGAAGTGGTGGGCACCGCGATCACCGGCGCCACCGGGCCGGGAATCTTGTTCTCGCCATAATAGTCGCGCAGCGAGCCGCCATGCTGCAGCAGCACGGCGACGCATTTGGCCATGTCCATGCAGGAGCCGCCGCCGATGCCCAGCACCACGTCCGGCTTGTAATCGGCATATTCCTTGACGCAGTTGGTGATGCCGTCCATGGGCAGGTCGGCCTCGGTTCGGTCATAGACCTTCACCTCGACGCCATTGGCGGCGATGTCGGCGACGATGGCCTTGAACTCCGCGTCCTGGCCCATGCGGGCGTCGGTGCAGACCAGGGCGCGTTTGCCGATCTGCGCCGTCATCAGGCCGATCGCCGCCCGCTGGCCGGAGCCGAACACCACACTGGCAGGCAGGCGCAGGGCGCCGAAAATTCCATTCATCGTTCTTCCTTTCACGTTTCCCAGTCAGGATTCCAAGTCGAGTTTCTTGAGGTCTTCCCACAACCCGTCATCGAGCGTGACGCCCTCGGCCTTCGCCTTGTCGCGGGCGGCATGGGCGCGATCGCCGGGGATCAGAACCGGCCGGGCGGGATCGGCGGGCGGCGAATTGCGCACCGCGTCGAGATAGTCCGTCACCAACGCCCGGGCGGCATCGGCATGGGGCGGCGCGATGACGATGAACAGGTCGCCCTTGTTGCTGGGATTCTGCGAATCCAGCGTGCCCTTGACGCCGGTGCCGATGGCGCTTTCCGCCAGGCTCGCCACCAGCACCTCGAAGGCCAGGCCCAGCGCATAGCCCTTGGCGCCGCCAAAGGGGGCGATGGCGCCGTCCTTGGCGGCGGCGGCATCGGTGGTGGGATTGCCCGCCGCATCCAGCGCCCAGCCTTCGGGAATGGCGGCGCCGCGATTGGCGTGGTCGTGAACCTTGCCCATTGAGACCAGCGAGGTGGCCATGTCGAGCACCAGCGGCTCGGGGTCTGCCGGCACGCCGATGGCGATCGGATTGGTGCCGATCATCGCCTTGCGGCCGCCAAAGGGATGGACCAGCGCCTCGCTGATGGTCAGCGCGATCACGGTCATGCCCTGGCGGGCGACGTAATCGGCATAGAAGGCGATGGCGCCCAGATGGTTGGCGTTGCGGATGGCGGCGATGGCGATGCCGGTCTCGCGGGCGCGGGGAATGACGGCGTCCAGCGCCGCCAGCGCCACCACGGGGCCGAGGCCGCGCCGGCCGTCCACGCTGAGAAAGCTCTTGGCCGTCCATTCCTGCCGGCCGGTCTCGCCCGCCGCGGCCAGGCCCAGCTTCAGCCGCTCGACGATGCGGCGCAGGCGCAAAAGGCCGTGGCTGGCGGTGCCGCGCATCTGCGCGCCGATAAAGAGGTTGGCCTGGATGCGGGCATGAGCCGCCGGGACGCCTTGGCGCGCCAGGATGCGCTCCACCATTTCGGACAGTTGCTCCCGGGCGACCTGCATTATATCCTATATGATATTGGGCCGGGCGGGTTATGACACCCGGCCAGGGATTAATCAACCGCCGCTTTTCCAGCCTTTCCGCGGAAAATTCGGCCAGAATGGGATTTGGCATGGCTCCGCCGAAGAATCAGACCCCGTCCCGGCTGCGGCTGGTGACGGAAGCCCCGGCAGAACTCTCCGACCGGCCGATCCAGCGCCCCACCGGCCTGGTCGAGGAGGTCTACAGCCGCGTGCGGGCCGAGATCATGTCGCTGGCCATCCCGCCCGACACCCGCGTCACCATCGAGAGCCTGGCGCGGCGCCTGGGCGTCTCCCAGACCCCCGTGCGCGAGGCCCTTTCCATGCTGGAGGCCAAGGGCCTGGTCACCAAGCAGCAATTCATCGGCTATTGCACCGCCCCCATCCTCAACCGCACCCAGTTCGAGGAAATCCACGAGATCCGGCTGCTGCTGGAGCCCTATGCGGCGCGCCAGGCGGCGGAGAAAATGAGCGGCGAGCAGGTCGAGGGCCTCCGGCGACTATTGGAGCAGATGGCGCCGGACGGGGATGCCACCCGCTCCTCCTATGACCGTTTCGCCGAGCAGGATTCGGATTTCCATGAACGCATCGCCCTGGCGACCGGCAACATGCTGATCGCGGACTCCCTGGCGCGCATGCACATCCACCTGCACATCTTCCGCCTGTGCTTCCGCAGCAAGATCGCCAGCGACGCGCATGACGAACATGCCGGGCTGGTAGCGGCCATCGCCGCCCGCGACGGCGCCGGCGCCGAGGAGGCGATGCGGACCCATCTGCGCAATTCGCATCAGCGCTTCTCTCAGTTTGCCCAGCCATAAAGCGGACATATTTCGCACTGCAATATCGCCTGCACGCGAATTTGCCGCCTTTCGTTTTTTGCTTTACGACTTGCCTTTTCGTGGGCCGCCCCACACTTAAGAATTAAAGAATATCCCAGGAGGATGATCCGCATGAATTCCAAGAACCTCACCATGATCGGCGCTGCCGTTGCGATGGGCGCGCTGGGCCTGACCGCGGCCTATGCCCAGTTCCATCCGATGAACGGCAACGTCAGCAACCAGTATCCGGGCACCAAGGCCGATATTCCGGCTGCTGTGCACGCCACGGCCAAGGATCCGGCCGGCAAGACGCCCGACCCCAAGCGCGTTAGCTTCATGCTGCCCAAGGATCTCAAGTGGCGCCCGAACGGCCCGGCCGGCACCAAGCCGGGTGAAGCAGATATCGCCAATGTCTATGGCGATCCCTCCAAGCCCGGCCCCTATGCCGTGTTCTATCGCTGGCACCAGGGCGCCTTCTCGCGCCCCCATTTCCACGACAAGGTCCGTCACGTCGTCGTGGTCCAGGGCACCTGGTGGGTGAGCTCCTCGACGACCTATGACGAGAAGACCACCTATCCGCTGCATGCCGGCTCCACCGGTACCGATCAGGAAAACGGCATCCACTGGGACGGCAGCCGCGCCGGCGATCCGGAACCCGCCATCATCTATCTCTATGGCGAAGGCCCGGTCTCGACCGTGTTCGTGGACACCAACGGCAAGCCGATCCCGCTCGCCGCAGCCGCGAAAAAGTAGGCCGCAAGAATACGCCTGAAACGACTGCGCCGCCGGGTTGCCCCGGCGGCGCAGTTTTTTGTGCCTGTCGGTAAGACCGAAACTACTTCGGCGTCAGGCGATAGAGCGCGCCCTTCATGCTGGCGTTGAGGCCGCCCTGCGCCACCCACAGCGCGCCATCGGGCGCAACCGCGATGTCGCGCACCGGGATCTTCATGTCCCAGCGCTCGACCGCCGTGGCGCCGCCCTTGCCGTCGAAGGTGATGCGGGTCAGCGAATTGCTGCCCATGCCGCCAGCCAGGGCCGAACCGTCCCAGCCGCGGAACAGGCTGCCCTTGTAGAAGGTCAGGCTGCCCGGCGCGATGACCGGATTCCAGTAGATCACCGGCTTGGCCAGGTCGGGGCGCGTGTCGGGGCTGGGGATCGGCACGCCGTTATAGTTGGTCGAGTAGGAGGCCAGCGGCCAGCCGTAATTCTTGCCCTTCTCGATCAGGTTGAGCTCGTCGCCGCCGCGCGGGCCATGCTCCAGCTCCCACAACTGGCCGTTGGGCGCGAAGGCAAGGCCGTAGGGCGTGCGGTGCCCCGACGACCAGGTCTCGGCCACAGTGTTGTTCGGCGCCGAGGCCGGATAGGTGAAGGTGCGGATCACCGGCGCGGTCTTGGCCACTTCGGTGTCGGACGGCGGGTTGATGATGGGCAGGCTCTGGGCGCTGGGCTTGCCGGCGTTGGGATTGTCGGGCGCAGCCTTTCCGTCCAGCGTCAGGTGCATGATCTTGCCCAGCGGCGAGTTGGGATCCTGTGCCGGGGTCATGCGCTGGCGATCGCCGACCGACAGGAACAGCGAGCGGCCATCGGGCGCGAAGGCGATGGCGGCGCCGAACTGGCCACCCTGGCCGCCGGCGGGATCGCGCCAAAGGACCTGCAGGCCCTGCAGGCTGGCCGTGCCATTGCCGATGACCAGCTTGGCGCGGGCCATGGCGAGGCTGGAGCCGCAATTCTTGGTGGCATCGCCCGGGCACGGCGTCATGCGCGGACCGCCACGGCCCGCGGGCGGGCCGCCACGGCCGGCAGCGGCACCGGGTGGCGGCGCGGCAGGCGGCGCAGCGGCGGGCGCCGGCGCCGGAAGCGGCTCCTCATGC
>CAZYGO010000477.1:0-2745 GCA_964647455.1 uncultured Rhizobium sp. | reverse complement strand
GGGCGATGCGCTGGGTTGCGCTGCGCATCGGGGTTCCCGCCATCCTGCCGGTCTTCTTCACCGGCGGGCTGTCCAGCCATGTCGATTACGGCGCCCATCTGGGCGGGTTTCTCAGCGGCGGCCTGGTCTGGCTGCTGCTGGGCGTGATCTGGCCGCGCAACCAGGCCCGTCCGGGCCTCGGCGGCTTCGCCGCGTCGCTGGCCGGCGGCGGCGGCGCCGCGGCCATCGCCTGCCTGGGCTTTGCAGTTGCCGCACCCATGCCGGCGGCGCCGGTCAGCACCCTGATCCCGGTCGCCGAACTGCCCCGCAACGATGCGGACGCGATGAAACGGTCCGCCGAACTGGTGGCGCGCTATGGCGACGACCCACGTTCCCACTACATGCGCGCGCTTTACTTCCTGGCGCAGGAGGACCGCAGCGACGCGGCTGAGCAGCTGCGCGCCGGCATCGCCCTGATGCCGCGGCACGCGGACGAACTGAAGCCCGAGCTGGGCCATGAAATGAGCATGACCCTGGCGCTGATCGTGCGCGCCCAGGGCGACAGGAGCGCCGCCCGCGCCATCGCGCGGGAGGCCTGCAAGGCGCCGCAAACCCGCGACTGGAAGCTGCGGGCGCGGCTGGCCAAGCGCGGCGTCTGCTAGTGTCCCGAATTTCGGAATCGAAGGACGCTCGCCATTCAATAGGTCTGGTGCCGTTCCGGCTTCGAAGTTCGCCACGATGCCGACATCAGGCCGCAAGCGAACTTCAAAACCGCGGCACTAGAGCAGCTTCTGCACGAACACCAGGGTCAGCCAGCGTTCGAACTTTCGCCCAACCTCCGGCATGCGGGCGGTTTCCACGAAGCCCTGCGCGACATGGAGCCTGAGGCTGGCCTCATTGCCCGCCTCCAGGCCGCCGACCATGACATGCAGCCCCTGCCCGCGGGCCCGCTCGACCAGGCGCGAGAGCAGCGCCGTGCCGATCCCCTGGCCGCGGACATCCTTCCGCACATAGACCGAATGCTCCACCGTGTGGCGGTAGCCGGAATAGGCGCGAAAGGCGCCATAGCTGGCATAGCCGAGCACCGCGCCATCGGCGCCGCGCGCCACCAGCACGGCATAATCGCGTTCGCGGCCTTCGAACCAGGTCGCCATCTCCTCCTCCGTCATCGGGGCTTCGCGCCAGGCGGCGACGGTGTTCACGATGGCATCGTTGAGGATGCCGGCGATGGCGGGAATGTCGGCCGGCGCGGCGGCTTCGATGGTGAAGGACATGCCGCCACAATAGCAAAAGGGCGGCGCAAGCGCCGCCCCTTGGCCGGTCAGGTCCGACCCTTGTCCTACTGGCCCGACTGGCGGCGCAGGAAGGCCGGAATCTCGAACTGTTCGTCCGAGCCATGTTCCGGGAACAAATCGTCCGACGGAGCGGCGGCGGGCCTTTCCGTGGGCATGGGCTGCACATTGGCGGCACGCTGCGCCTGCGGCTTGGGATAGACCGGCGCGGCCGGTTCGGCCCGCATGTCCGGCGCGGGCGCGGCCTTCTTGCGCCCGAAGAGGCCCCAGCCGCCCTTCTTCTGCTCCACCGGCTTCTGCGCCAGCGGCATCTCGGCGGGCGAGCGCACCGTCTCGGTGGCGGTATAACGCGCCGCCGAGGCCGGAATCACGTCGGCCGGCACTTCCGGGGCATCGTCGCCGCCCAGGATATAGTCCTCGGCCTGGCTGGGAGCCGCCGCGGGCGCTCCCAGTTCGGCGGCCAGGGCCTCGACCTGGGCATGCACGGGGCTGGGTACGGGCTGCGGAGCCGGCTGCGGAGCCGGCGCCTTGACCGGCTGCGGCTTGAAGGCGGTGCGCAGGGTGGTGACCTTCTTCTCCGGCAGCATCATCTGTTCGGCATCGATGCCGGTGGCGACGACCGAAACGCGGATGCGCCCTTCCATCTCGTCCAGGATGGTGTTGCCGAAGATGATGTTGGCGTCGGGATCGACCTCGGCGCGGATGCGGTTTGCGGCCTGCTCGACCTCGAACAGCATCAGGTCCGGGCCGCCGGTGATGTTGATGAGCACGCCCTTGGCGCCCTTCATCGTCACATCGTCCAGCAAGGGGTTGGAGATCGCCATGTCGGCGGCCTTGGCGGCGCGGTCCTCGCCCTCGGCCTCGCCGGTGCCCATCATCGCCTTGCCCATCTCGGAGATCACCGACTTGATGTCGGCGAAGTCGAGGTTGATCAGGCCCGGCATCACGATCAGGTCGGTGACGCCGCGCACGCCGGCATGCAGCACTTCGTCGGCCATGGCAAAGGCCTGGGCGAAGGTGGTGCGGTCGTTGGCGACTCGGAACAGGTTCTGGTTGGGAATGACGATCAGGGTGTGGACGAAGGCCTGCAGCTCGGCGATGCCGCGCTCGGCGGCGCGCATGCGCTTGTCGCCTTCAAAGGAAAAGGGCTTGGTGACGACGCCGACGGTGAGGATGCCCGCCTCGCGCACGGCCCGCGCGATCACCGGGGCGGCGCCGGTGCCGGTTCCGCCGCCCATGCCGGCAGTGATGAAGACCATGTGGGCGCCGGACAGGGCCTCGAGGATTTCCGGCAGGGATTCTTCCGCGCCCGCCCGGCCGACATCGGGCTGGGCGCCGGCGCCGAGGCCTTCGGTGGCCTGCGCGCCGAGCTGGATGCGGCGCTGGCACTTGTTCTGGGCCAGGGCCTGGGCATCGGTGTTGGCGACGACGAACTCCACCCCTTCGAGATGGGCGTCGATCATGTTGTTGACGG
>CAZYGO010000476.1:0-6829 GCA_964647455.1 uncultured Rhizobium sp. | reverse complement strand
GAAGGCTTCAATCCCCTGTGCGGCGACAAGGTCAATGTCACCCTGGTGCTGGACCAGGACAACCGGGTTGCCGACATCAAATTCACCGGCAAGGGCTGCGCCATCAGCCAGGCCTCGGCCTCGATGATGACCGAAATGCTGGCCGGCCGCACTTTGGCGGAGGCCGATCAGTTGATGGACGGGTTCCTGCATCTGGTGAAAGGCGAGGAAGCTTCCGGCCTCACGGCGGATGACCGCGAGCATCTGGATGTGATGAGCGGCCTATCGGAATTTCCCATGCGGGTGAAATGCGCCACCCTTGCCTGGCATACGTTCAAGAACGCGGTGGAAGAGGGCAGGACCGCGGTGGAGGAAGGGGCGCCATGAGCGATACCGCCGAAACCCCGAAGCTGAGCCAGGTCGAGCTCGATGACTTCACCGCCAAGCTGGTGGCGGCGCTGAAGACGGTCTATGACCCGGAGATCCCGGTTGATATCTATGAGCTGGGACTTATCTATAAGGTGGATGTCTCGGACACCAAGGACATCGCCGTGGACATGACCCTCACCGCCCCCAACTGCCCCGTGGCCGGCGAAATGCCCGACATGGTCAAGGCGGCGCTGCAGAAGGTGGAAGGCGCCGGCGAAGTGACCGTGAACATGACCTTCGACCCGCCCTGGACGCCGGAGCGGATGAGCGAGGAAGCCAAGCTCGAACTGAACATGTTCTGAGGCGAATGATGGAAGCGCAGACCACGACCAAGCCCCGCCGCGAGCGCCCGAAGCCGATCCGCCTGACCGACGCGGCCGCTTCCCGCATCGTCGAGATCATGGATGGCGCCGAAGGCCGGTATCTGGGCGTGCGCGTCGGCGTCACCAATGGCGGCTGCGCCGGCATGAGCTACACCATGGCCTATGCCGAGGAGGCCGGGCCCTTCGAGGAAGTGGTCGAGGAGAAGGGCGTCAAGATCTTCATCGACCCCAAGGCCATCCTCTTCCTCATCGGCACCGAGATGGATTTCGTCCAGGAAAAGCTGGGCGCCCGGTTCGTGTTCAACAACCCCAATCAAACAGCCGCCTGTGGCTGCGGGGAAAGTGTTTCCATTACCCCTGCAAAGATTTGACAGGGTTGCCGCCGGCCCTTCGCTTACCCTTCGGGCGGGGAATCCGTCTCGATCACGCCGGCGGAAATCTAGTTGCCGTGCTGCCGCCCCAGCCCGGCATAGGGTGTCAATAGCGAGACATAGTCCTGCATGGCCGCGCGCAGCGCCGGGATGTTCGGCGGCCCCGCCCGCAAGGCCTTGATGGTGAGCGAAGGCGGAAACCGCATCGCCACCAGCTGGCTGCCTTCCAGCATGTTGGCTTCGGTCTCGGCAATCTCCAGGCCTTCCTTCCAGTCGGGATTGGCGGCGGCCAGCCATTTGGCGCTGCGCTGCAGCGGCACCGTCACCCAGCTTTCGCGGTCGGGATTCTCCAGCACCCTGTTGTCGCCCTCGCTGCGGAAGATGCCCATCAGCGCGGCGGCGTCGGTCGGATTGCGCACTGTGCCGTCGGGATAGAAGATGCCCTGCACATCACCCCACGACTTCCCGATCATCAGCTCCCAGATATAATTGCCCATGCCCAGGCGGTGATATTCGCGCAGCGCCATGTCATAGGGGCTGGCGCGGCCCGGCGCGCCCACCTCGGTCTGCAGGATCGGCTTGCCCACCTTGGCGGCGAAGGCCTTGCCGCGTTCGGCATTGCCCGCGATCAGTTCGCGCGTGCCGCTATAGTCGTGATAGGAGAGGATGTCGGTATAGGGCTCGGCCACCTCGATGCAGGCGACGTTCCAGCAGCCCACCGTGGTCAGGTAACTCCTGTCGAAGCGGTGCACGAAATCGGCGATCCGCCGGCCCAGCGCCATGCGGCGGGCGATTTCGGCGGGGGGCCGCGGCGCATCGGAATAGCCGATCCAGTCCGGCTCGTTGGCCACGTCCCAGGCCAGCACTTCGTCATGGCCGCGCGCCAGCCCCAGCACGTCGGTGAGCCAGGCTTCCATCTGGCGCTCCGCCGCCGCGGGCGGATTTTCGGCCTGCATCTCGCGCGCCGGCGACAGCACGAACATCAGCTGCATGCCATGGGCCTTGGCAGCCGCCATCAGCTTGCGGAAGCTGTCGCGGAATTTCGGCGTGTCGGCCGACCACTCGCTGTAGCGCACAAAGGTGCGGATCTGGTTCAACCCCAGCCTCTGGCCATAGCCGAGATCGCGGTTCACCTCGGCGTCGTCATATTGCAGGAAGATTTGCTCGTTGGTGACGCTGACGGGAAAATAGTTGAAGCCGCGCACCCCTGACAGGTCCTTGGGCGCGTCCGCCAGGCTGGCGGTCGTCAGCGCGAACAACAGGCCAAGGCCCGGCAAGGCGCGTTTCATCGCGTGTCCCCCTCATTCTTATTTGTCTGAGTATATCCGGGGTGGCGGCGCGGCGCCAGATGCTCAGGCGGCGCTGAATTCCATGGCCGCGATGCGGCTGTCATTCTGGTTGACGACCAGATTGCGGCCATGCTGCTTGGCGCCATAGAGGCAGGCATCGGCGCGGGCCAGCACGGTCTCGACCGTCTCGCCTGGCGCGAACTGTGCGACACCGACGGAAATGGTGATGGTGCCCAGCACATCGCCGGTGGATTTCTTCACCAGCTTCTTGGTTTCCACGGTCTCGCGGATCTGTTCCGCGACATGGGTGGCATCCTCCAGGCCGGTGCCGCGCAGCAGCACCGCGAATTCCTCGCCGCCATAGCGGGCGGCGGTGTCGCGGCCCTTGACGTTCTCCGACAGGCAATGCGCCACCAGGCGCAGAACCTGGTCGCCGGTCTGGTGGCCCCAATTGTCGTTGAACTTCTTGAAATGATCGATGTCGCAAAGCAGCAGCGTCACCGGCTCGCTGCCGGTTTGCGCCAGGGCCTGGCGCACCGCGTCGTCGAATGCCTTGCGGTTGGCGATGCCGGTCAGGGGGTCGGTCAGGCTTTCCTTGCGGACATTGTCCAGCTTGGAGCGCAGTTCGTTCACCTGGGCACTGGATTTCTGCAGCTCGCCTTCCAGGTTCTTGGTCCGCTGTTCCATTTCGCGGGTGGCGGCCAGCAGGCCGTTGACCAGGGCGCGCAGGTCGTCGGGCGCGCGGCCGTCGCCCAGCGCGCCGGAGGCCGCCGACAGGGTCTTCTTGTAGTCCAGCGTCTGCGCCCCGGCCGCTTCCAGCTTGCCCAGCACGCTGCCGATGACTTCGTTGATGCCGCTGCCGAAACTGTCCATCGCGCGGGCGGCGCGGGCGCTGGAAAGGCAGCGCATCCGCAGGTCCAGCAGCATTTCCGGCGTGAAGGCGGTACGCGCGGCGATCAGGCCGCCCATCACCTGGGCGATGGCGGGCGTCTCGCCAGAGGCATAGGCGTAGAATAGTTCGAAATTTTCCGGGGTCGCCGGCACGTCGCATTCGCTCATCAGCGCGAGCGCTGACTTCGCAATGCTCTGTTCGCGATCCGGTTTGTACATCCGCATCCCCTTGGCCAAGCCTGGCGTTATGGCCTGATCGTAGGAGGCGGCTCGTAAGAAAGGGTTAAACCCGCGAGCGCGTGCAGACGTTTTTTTGGCGGATTGCCGCCAAAAAACCCGACAAAACGTCAATGGAAATGTCAGCCGGCGAACGCTCAGCCCTGCGGCTCGGGCTTCCTGACCACCGGCACCGGACGGAAAAGGAAGGCCGGCAGCTGGCTCTTGTCCACAGCTTCGGACTTGGCCGCCTGCTCATTGTGATGCCGCTGGCTGTGGCGTTCGCGCTTCTCGTGCCGTTCGCGCTTTTCGTGCGGCTCGCGGCGCGGCTGGTGCTGCCTTTCGCGCTGTTCACGCGGCTGCTGCTCGCGCGCGGCGGGCTGCTCGGCGGGGGCGGCCTCGGGAGCGGCCTGGGCCGGCTCCATGCTGGCGACATGGTCGTGATACTTGCCGTCCGGCGGGCGGCGGTCGCGATGCTTGCCGTCCCGGCCGCGGCCGCGGTCACGGCCGCGTCCGCCGCGTCGTTCGTCGTCGCGGCGGGGGCGCGCATCCTCGCGCACCTCGATGTCCATCATCTCGCGGCGCGCCAGCTTGTTGCCGGTGATCTTCTCGATCGCCTCGATGTATTTCTCGTCGCGGCGAGAAGCCAGCATATGGGCCTGGCCGCTGCGGCCGGCGCGGCCGGTGCGGCCGATGCGGTGGACATAGTCGTCGGCATGGATCGGCACGTCGAAATTGAAGACATGGCTGACCGAAGGAACGTCCAGGCCGCGCGCCGCCACGTCGGAAGCGACGAGGATCTTGAGCTCGCCGCCGCGAAAGCGCTCCAGCGTCTTCATGCGCATGCTCTGGTCGAGGTCGCCATGGATGGGGGCGGCGTCGAAGCCGTGCTTGGCCAGGCTCTTGGCCACCACGTCCACGTCGCGCTTGCGGTTGCAGAAGACGATGGCGTTGTTCAGGGTCGGCTCGGCCTCGCGGATCAGGCGGCGCAGCGCCTCGCGCTTGGCCCAGTCATTGGCCGGGATCATCACCAGTTCCTGGGCGATGTTGGCGGCGGTGGTGGCGGGGCGCGCCACCTCGATCTTGGCCGGGTTGTGCAGGAACTGGTCGGTCAGCCGCTGGATCTCCGGCGGCATGGTGGCGGAATAGAACAGGGTCTGCCGCGTGAAGGGCAGCTTCTTGCAGATTTCCTCGACGTCGGGAATGAAGCCCATGTCCAGCATGCGGTCGGCTTCGTCGATCACCAGGATGTTGACCTGGGACAGCAGCAGGCGGCCGCGCTCGAAATGGTCCATCAGGCGGCCGGGAGTGGCGATCAGCACGTCCACGCCGCGGTCCAGCTTCTTGATCTGCTCGTCCATGGCGGTGCCGCCGATCAGCAGCGCATGGGTGAGCTTGGTGTATTTGGCGTATTTGTCGAAGCTTTCCGAAACCTGGTCGGCCAGCTCGCGGGTCGGCTCCAGCACCAGGGCGCGGGGCATGCGCGCCTTGGCGCGGCCCTTGGAGAGCATCTCGATCATCGGCAGGGTGAAGCTGGCGGTCTTGCCGGTGCCGGTCTGGGCGATGCCGATGACGTCGCGCCGCTGCAGCGCCAGCGGAATGGTGCGGGCCTGGATCGGGGTCGGCGTGGTGTAGCCGCTGTCGGCCACCGCCTTGAGGATTTCGGGGGAGAGGCCCAGGCCGTCAAAGCTGGCGGCGTCGGGCGGGGAGGCTGGGGCCTCGGCAGGCGAAGAGATCGAATTATCAATAACTTCGAGGGTTCCGGCGTCCGTGCCGGAGTCCGTGACTTGGGTCGTAACACGCTCCTGGTTAGGGGCGCGTTCCGGTGCGCCCGCATCGTGCCTGCGGCCCGGATGGCCACGGCTATGGCGGGCACATAAGGAAGATTCCCCAGAAAATCAAGGGTTACTGCGATTGACGGTTCCTGCCGCCTGTTCCAGCTTCGGCCCATGGGGACGCTGCGTGCCTGGTTTCTGGGCTTTCTGGCGGTGGGGGGCTGGTTTCTGTCCGTGTACGGAACGGGGCCGTCGCCGCTGCCCGCCGACGCGCCTGCCGGCGAATTTTCCGCCGCCCGTGCCGATGCGACCTTGACCCGGCTGCTGGGGCCGGAGCGGCCCCACCCCAGCGGCTCGCCCGAAGCCGCCGCCTTCCGCGAACGCCTGAAAGCCGAACTGAACAGGCTTTCCATCCCCTATGAGGAACGAACGCAGCAAAGCTGTTACGGCCGCGGCCGCTGGTACGCCTGCGGCGCCATCACCAATATTTACGCACGCGCCATTCCCGGCACCGGGCCCGAAGTGCTGCTGGTGGCGCATACCGATTCCAGTCCGCGCGGGCCCGGCGCCGCCGATGACGGTTCCGGCGTCGCCACCGTCCTGGAAACCCTCCGGGCCCTGAAGGCGCGCGGGGCAAAACCGGCGCATCCGGTTTCGGCGCTCTTCACCGATGGCGAGGAGAAGGGCCTCCTGGGTGCGGCCGCCTGGGCGCGCGATCCGGCCAACATCGCGCGCACCGGCGTGGTGGTGAATGTCGAGGCGCGGGGCAGCCAGGGCGCCAGCCTCCTGTTCCAGACCAGCCCGGGCGATGCCCGGCTGATCGATCTCTATGCCCGCGCCGCGCCGCACCCCTCCACCTCGTCGCTCTATGGCGAGATCTACAAGGCGCTGCCCAACGATACCGACCTGACACCGTTCCTGGCGGCTGGCATCACCGGCGTCAATTTCGCCTTCATCGGCGATATGCGCAATTATCACAGCCCCACCGACCGGCGCGCCAACATCAGTGCCGCCACCTTGCAGCACCAGGGCGAGAATGTGCTGGCGATGACGGCGGCGTTGGCGGATGCGGACTTCGCCACGCTGAAGGACGGCAACGCGGTCTATCTCGACATCTTCCGCCGCTGGCTGCCGCGCCTGCCGGTGGACTGGGCGCTGCCGCTGGCCGTCGCCGCCTTTCTCGCCATCGCGCTGGCGGGATGGTCCAGCCCGGCCGAGCGGCGCGCGCCCCGGCCGGTGCTGGCGGCCGTGACGCCGCTCCTGCTGCTCCTGCTCTGCATTGCCGCAGGGTTCCTCCTCTATGCGCCGATGGCGATGGCCGGCGCGCCGACGTTGAAGATCGCCAATCCGGCCTTGCGCGCGCTGCTGGTCGCCACCGGCGTTGCCGGACCCTGGCCCGGCAATCCGCTCTGGCTGCGCCTGGCGCTGGCCTTCGGCACCTTCGCGGCGGCGCTATGGACGGCGCGCTGGGCGGGCGCAATTGCCTGCTGGCTGTGGTTCGCCGGGCTGGCGATCGCCTGCGCCATCTGGCTGCCGGGCCTCAGCCCCTATTTCCT
>CAZYGO010000475.1:0-7824 GCA_964647455.1 uncultured Rhizobium sp. | reverse complement strand
GTTGAAGCCGCCGGAGGTGGAAGGGCCGTAGCCGACATCGACATCGATCGAGCTGAGCTGCCCTCCCGGATTGAGCCAGCTCTGCGAATTGTCATAGTCCAGCGTGAGGGTGAGGCGGTCACCCTGATTCCAGGTGATGTTCAGGCCGGTGTCGTTGTTCTGCTGGACGGAGCCATTGATCTGCGACTGGAAATCGGTCGGGGAGTTTGGCTGCACGAAATTCACGATCGTGCCGTCATCGGTCAGTACGACGTTGCGCAGGCTGGTGCTGTTGAACCACGCGGTATAGCCGTACTGGATGGCATGCAGCGTATCGCGCGAGTAGTTGTCGTCCAGCGTGATCAGAAGCCCGTCGGCCGGCCGCCACTGGATTGCCGCGCGGCCGTTGATGCGGGTGTCGGTGGTGGTTTCCTGGTAAATGCCATAGTCCTGGATGAACCATGCATTCGTGTTGGGCGCGGTCGATGCGCCGGCCGCGGCGCCCGCCAGTTGCGCCGGGCTGATCTGCGTGCCTTCCCAGCCCTGGATGTTGACGTGATTGCCGCGCGTGCGGCCCAGGGAATATCCGCCGTCAACCAGGATACCGAAACGATCGCCGTCGAATGTGTCGCTGATCAGCACCTTGGCGTTCGGCGTGACATTGCCCTGCTCGGGAGAAGCGGTCGCGGATGCCGACCCCACGGCCCTGAAGCCAGGATGGTCGAAAGGCAGCGGAAACCTGATATTCACCGTGGCGCCGATGGCTCCGGCGGAAAGCGTGACATCCGGCGTCTTCATGACGTCGACTTCGCTGACGAAATCGGCGCCGATGCTGCTGAAGTCGAAGTCGCGTCCGATGCCGGACGCCGAGCGGCGGCCCCCGAACAGCGTCTCGTTGAAGGAAGGTCCGAACCCGCGGACGGTGATCTCGGTTGCGCTGCCGATGGATGTGGGCACGCCGCCCAGGCTGGTGACGCCGCGGCTGGCCGTGACGCCCGGAATGCGCTGCATCGCCGCGGCAAGGTCGATGTCGGGAAACTTGCCGATGTCTTCGGCGGAAACCGCGTCGATCAGGCCGGCCGCATCATGCTTGATGTTCAGGCTGGTCTGCAGCGAATGCATCAGCCCCGTGACGAAAACCTCCTCCGCCGGCGCCATCAGCTGCAACGCCTGGGCGCTCTGGGGCAGCAAGGGCGGTGGCCTGACGATGGGCGCGGGGGCGGCATAGGCATGCTGTGCCGGGCGGATCATGATGGCGCCGGGGCTCGGGTGTTCGGCGAACAGGTCCGATCCCGCCAGCAGCCGCTGCAGCGCTTCATCGGCATCGAAATGGCCGCGCAGCGGCTTGGCCACAAGCCCGCGAACCAGATCTTCCGTGAAGATGATCTGCTGGCCGGAAAGATGAGCGTATTCCCGCAGGGAGGCCGAGAGGGATTGCCGCGGCAGATCGAAGTCGAAGGTCTGCTGCTGGGCCTGGGACGTGCCGCTAAATAGGCCGGCCGCGAGCCCGCCTATCGACGCCGTGCGCAGCAACCAGTGCTTCGCGTTTCCCTTCAAAATGACTTCCCTCATCGTTATACGGGCCGTCACGGTGCGGCCTTGTCTGTCGGGGGCGGACCGGCGTTCCGCGCCGCAGGCCGCGGCTTTTTTCGAAGGCAATCGTCATTGCGCCGTGGCCTGCAGCTTGATGGTGCGGGAGTCTTCCGGAACCGCCCGGACGCCCAGATAGCGTGTCACGATATCGACAAAGCCTTGCGGGTCGCCGGCGTTGAACACGCCGCTTATCTTCCGTTCGCCAAGGGCCGGATCGGCGACGACAATCCGCGTATCGCTGTAACGGTTGACCCGGTCCACGACCGAACTCAGCGGCTCGTTGTCGAAAATCAGCTGACCGGCGGTCCAGGCGGTCACGCGCGGAACGCTAGCCGTGACGATGCGGGGCGCGGCGCCCGCGACCGCAGAAAGCTGCTGGCCAGCCTTGAGTTCGATGCCTCCCGGCGCGAAGAGATCCTGCGCGTCGCCTTCGCCGCCCGTCAGGACCACGACATGGCCTTCGATCAATGTGACCAGGACCTTTGGTCCGGCGAGGTCGATATTGAAGGCGGTGCCGGTGGCGATCACCCGCTGGTTCCCCGCCTGCACCGAGAAGGGACGGCTGCGGTCATGGGCGACGTCGAAACGCGCCTGCCCCTTTAAAAGGTGAAGCGAGCGCTGGTGCCGGGCATATTTGACGGTGACCTCGCTGTTGGAATCCAGCGAGAGCTGCGAGCCGTCCGCCAGGGCCACCACCCGCCGCTCGCCAACGCCGGTGCTATAATCGTCGGGCAGGTTGACCCACCACCATCCGCCGCCGCCTGCCAGGCAAGCCAGCAGGATCACCGCCGCGGCTGCCTGCAGGGGACGGGCCAGCCGGTGCCATGTCAGCCGCCGGCCGGCGCGCTGCGCGTCGGCCAGCGCGGCCTGCCGCAGGGCCGTCATTTCCGGCTCGTCCGCCAGGCCGCCGAACATGTCCCAGGCCTGGTTCACCTGATCCCACGCCGCCTGGTTGCCCTCCTGGCGCAGCCAGAACTCGAACTCCAGCGATGTCCGGCCATCCCCCTCGGTCAGGCGCAGGCGCCAGGCGGCCGCTTCTTGCAAGCGCCTCTCAGCTCCGTCCTGTTGCGTGAAGGTGTTCATGAATGAGGTCCGAACCGTTTGGCCAGATGAAGCGTGGCCGTCATAATGTGCTTTTCCACCGCCGAAACGCTGATGCCGTAAATTGCCGCTATGTCCTTCTGCTTTCTGCCTTCCAGGCGAAACAGAATGAAGACATTCCTGGTCCGTTCGCCGAGCTCGTTGAGACGCTCCAGGACCTGGGTCAGGTTTTCCTTGGCTATAAAGACGCGTTCCGGGTCGATTCCCTCAACCAGCCGGGGCTCCAGGGCGGTTTCCGCGATGGCGTCGATCGGCATGGTGCGGAAGCTGTGCAGCCGTGTATTCGCCCGCGCCCGGTCGCGCAGCAGATTGCTGGCGACGCGAAAGACGAAGGCGCGCGCTTCGTCAGCAGTCTCGAAGGTGTCCGACCCGACCAGCCGGGCGAACGTCTCCTGCGTGAGATCTTCGGCGTCGGCGCGGCTGCCGGTGCGGCGCTGGAAATAGGCGAGCAGGGAGGCGCGGAAGCGCGCATCCAGCTCGTCCTTTCTTGTCTTGTGATCCGGTATCGACCCTTGCAGGCGCACGGATTCTCCCCCACTGGCCCAAGACCATACACCGCGCCGCCGGCTTCACACCTGAAATCTTCGTTCGGTGTTACCGCTATCGTTCCCGCGCCGGCGGGGATTTTTTCGCAATTGCGAAGCCGCATCCCCCGATCAGACCAGCCGTGGGTCGCCATGAAAAAAGCCCTGAGGGTTTCGTCGTGAGCGTCGTCTTAGGGAACAAAGGCGCCGCGTGCCGAGCGCCGATGTGGATGAAACGAGGGACAAAAGCCCGGAAATGCCGGGAAACAATTCTTAGAAAACGTTCTCGCGGCACGCCCTGAGCGCGTCCGCGCCAGTGCAGATCAAAAAGCATCGCCCTGACGGGCGAACAGACAGGGGAAAGTTAATGTCGAAGTCCAAGGCCGTCAGCCGTCGCATCAAGGCCAGCCTGCTCACCGGCGCTTGCATGGTGGCGATAACGTCTGTAGCCGCTATGGCGCAACAGAGTTCCGAAGGGATCGAGACGGTTGTCTCCACCGGTCTCATCAGCTCCCTGCAGCGGAACCTGGACATCAAGCGCGATGCCCCCGGCCTGATCGATGCCATTTCGGCCGAGGATGTCGGCAAGTTCCCTGATGTCGATATCGCCGCTGCCCTGCAGCATGTGCCGGGCATCACGGTGAGCCGCGCATCCAACGGCACCCAGACGGGCATCACCGTCCGCGGCTTCGGCCCGCAGTTCAACCAGACCCTCCAGGACGGCCGCAAGGCCACCAGCGCCAGCGGCCGCACTTTCGACTTCAGCACCGTCGGCGCGGATTTCGTCAGCCAGGTGGATGTCCAGAAGACGCCGGACGCCTCCATGTCGTCGGGTGCCATCGGCGCGACCGTCAACATCAAATACCCCAAGCCGTTCGATCATCCTGGCTTCCGCATGATCGGCTCGGCTTCCGCCACGGGGTCGGACACGGCCGGTGAGCCGCTGCCCAACGCCGATGTCGTGATCAGCGATACCTTCGACAATGACCGCTTCGGCATCCTGGTGGCGGGCGCCTACAGCTCGGTGCGCACGCGCGACAACCATCTCGCCACCAATGGCTGGCAGGGTAATTACCTGGATCCGTGCCAGCTTTCCGGCGCGACCACGGCCTGCGCCGGGACGCTGACTCCCGATACCACCAAGCCGATCTGGTACATGCAGGAATACCAGCTGTTCCAGGACAATGAGACGGAAACGCGCTGGGACGGCCGCCTGGCACTGCAATGGCGGCCGGCGGACGCCGTGGTCATCACGCTGGACGACAATTTCTCCCGCCACATGACCAGCACGCAGCAGTATGGCTACTCGGTCTGGTTCAACCAGGGCAACCTGCGCAACGTGCAGACCTCGCAGTACGGCACCGTCACCAACTTCGTGCAGCCCAACTCTCCCACTGACCTGGACAGCAGCCTGGGCTGGGGCATTTCCCAGGCCAACCAGTACGGCCTGAACGTGCTGTGGCAGGCGAGCGACAAGCTGGGCCTGTCCTTCGACGCCGCCCAGGGTGAGACCCACAACAATCCGGGCAACCAGCTCACCTCCATCGGCGTCGATGTGGGTTACGGTCCCTCCCAGCCGGGCGGTACCAATGGCGCCAATGTCGGCATCGTCATTCCCGATGGCCACGCGCTGCCCTATCCGTCCAATTTCGGCCCCAACAACAACCAGGCCGCGAACATCAACAACGGCCTGATCGGCAGCCATGTGCTGACGATGGGCCAGGCTGGCGGCCTGGACAAACTCCAGCAGTTCCGTGCCGCGGCCACCTGGACCGAAAGCGACGATCTCAGCATCACCGCCGGTTACCAGTATGTCGGCCAGCACCACAATTCCGTCAGCTATGACGATTTCGGCAACAATGCCTGGCAGGCCTATTCGGGCTATGGCGCGCTTTCGAACAACTATTATGCTGTCGGCAGTGCGAACTGCCCGGCCAGCGCCAATGGCGGCAATCCGTGCCCGGCCGGTGCGACGCTGCCGCAGGGCCTGTTCACCCAGTCAATCTCCACCGCTGGCTTCATCCAGGGCTGGACGCAGACCGCCATTCCGTCGGCGCTGCCCAAATACGATGCCTATTCGGTGCTGAATTACCTGCAGGGCCTGGGCAATCCGCAGACGAAGTACATTCCCGGCGCCAATACCACCTGCTGCAACCCGGCCTATACCGGCACCTATACGGTGATCAAGAGTGTCAGCAGCGTCGAGCAGGTGATCGAAAACACCAATGCCTTCTTCGTCCAGCTCAACATGGGCACGAAGATCGCGGGCATGCCGCTGAAGGTCAATCTAGGCGTGCGCCAGGAATTCACCGACCTGACCACCATCGGCATCGGGCGCCTGCCGACATCGCTGGCGGTGCAGGCCGCCGACCATACGGCCTTCACCACCACCTTCACGCCGACCAGCAACGTCACCGGGCACAACAACTACCAGTACCTGCTGCCGAACCTGGACCTGGCGCTGTTCGTTACGGACGAAATCCAGGTGCGCTTCGATGCATCGCGCACCCTGACCCGTCCGGCGCTCGGCCAGATCACGCCGGTGCTGAACGTGCCGGTCAGCCCGCGCGTCGGCGCCCTGACTGCCAGCGGCGGCAACCCGGGCCTGATGCCGTACCTGTCGGACAATCTCGACCTGGCGGCCAACTGGTACTATGCCCAGAACTCGTATGTGGGCGTCGACGTCTTCAGCAAGAACGTCACGAACTTCATCGTCGCCGGCACCACGCAGCAGACCATTAACGACGTCATTGATCCCACGACCGGCGCCAAGGCGATCTATACCGTCAGCGCCAACGTCAACGGCCCGAGCGCGAACGTCTATGGCGCAGAATTCGCCTGGCAATATGTCTTCGGCGATACCGGCTTCGGATTCCAGGCCATTGGCACCGTCGTCGGAACCAACAAGCCCTATAATCCCTACGACCTCAGCAAGTCGGGCTTCGCGGTTACGGGCCTCGCGGACTCCGCCAACCTGGTCGGCTTCTACGACAAGGACGGCTTCCAGGCGCGCATCGCCGCCACCTGGAACGATACCGTCCTGGATCATTTCGGCCAGCCGCAGAACAATTCAAAATTCGGCGCCGAACCGACCTTCGTTAACGGCAACACGCATATCGACTTCAGCACCAGCTATGATGTGACGCGCCAGTTGAGCATCTACTTCACCGCGCAGAACCTGACGGATGCGACGACCAGCACGCATGGCCGCTGGCCCGATCAGGTTATCGATGTGTGGGATTATGGCCGCCGCTTCACGATCGGCGCGCATTACAGGTTCTAAGCGTACTCACTTTATGGTGAGCTTCCCTCAACTTAAGGGCCGCGTCAGCGGCCCTTTTTCTTTGGTCGCCAGCATTTGCGTGCTAGGATCAGACGATGGAAAAGAACGTGCATAACGTCGTCGTCGTGGGTGGTGGAACAGCGGGCTGGCTCACTGCGGCGGTGATTGCCGCCCGCCACCAGGGCCGCATCAAGGCTGGTACATTTTCTGTTTCGCTGGTGGAGTCCCCCAACGTTCCGATCATCGGAGTGGGCGAGGGGACTTGGCCGACCTTGCGCAGCACGCTGGAGAAGATCGGTGTCTCCGAAACCGATCTCTTCCGCCACTGCGACGCTGCCTTCAAGCAGGGCGCGCGCTTCGCGCGCTGGACCACCGGCGCGGAGGATGATGGCTATTATCATCCGCTGATGCTGCCGCAGGGCTTCAGCGAGCTGAACCTGGTCCCGCACTGGCTGGAAAGAAACATGCCCGTCAGCTTTTGCGATGCGGTGACACCGCAGGGCATGCTGTGCGATGCGGGCCTGGCGCCAAAGACGATCACGACGCCCCAGTACCAGGCGGTGGCGAATTACGCCTATCACCTCGATGCCGGGAAGTTCGCGCCCTTCATCCAGAAGCATTCCACCGCAAATCTCGGCGTGCGGCATGTCCTTGCCGACGTGAAGAAGGTCAATCTGGCGGAGAACGGCGATATCGCCAGTCTTTCCACCGAGCAGGCCGGCGAAATTCCCGGCGATCTCTTCGTCGATTGCAGCGGCTTTCGCAGCCTCCTGCTGGGACAGGCGCTGGGCGTGGAGTTCCGCGATTGCGGCGATGTCCTGTTCTGCGACACGGCCATGGCGATGCAGGTGCCCTTTGAGACGCCCGACGCCCCCATCGCGTCGCACACCATTTCCACGGCGCATTCCGCGGGCTGGACCTGGGATATCGGCCTGCCGACCCGGCGGGGCGTCGGCTATGTCTATTCCAGCCGCCATATCAGCGACGAAAAGGCGGAAGAGGAATTGCGCGCCTATATCGGCCCCGCGTCCAAGGGGCTCAGCGCGCGAAAGATTCCCATCCGCTCGGGTTACCGCGAGACCTTCTGGAAGAACAATTGCGTCGCCGTAGGGTTGTCAGCCGGCTTCCTGGAGCCGCTGGAGTCCTCGGCCATTGTGCTGGTGGAGCTGTCCGCCAAGCTCATCGCCGAGCAGATGCCGGCCAATCGTGGCGTGATGGACATCGTCGCCCGGCGGTTCAACGAGGTGACGCATTACCGGTGGGGTCGCATAATCGATTTCCTCAAGCTGCACTATGTGCTGACGCAGCGGCCCGAGAAATTCTGGCAGGACAATACCGACCCTG
>CAZYGO010000474.1:0-3597 GCA_964647455.1 uncultured Rhizobium sp. | reverse complement strand
GGCCAATCCTTCGGCGATAAATCTTTCTCCGTTAGGACGTATACGGTATTAGCCCAAGTTTCCCTGGGTTGTTCCGTACCGAAAGGTATGTTCCCACGCGTTACGCACCCGTCCGCCGGTGGTATTGCTACCCCCTAGACTAGCATGTTTGAGGCCTGCCGCCAGCGTTCGTTCTGAGCCAGGATCAAACTCTCATGTTTTGATCCTTTTGCAGTCCGACGCTGAACGCTCTTGATTGCGTAGTTCGCAAAAACTTTTGACAAGGGTTACGCCGGATCGGTCCCGTCACAGGCCCGATGCCGGCGAACTTAGAGTCTTCAATTTTTGCAGAAGAACGCGAGCATTCAAACGTCGCTGCTCGATTGTTTAGCGTCCGGAAAACCGAAGTTTTCCAGACGTGGTCGCAGCGCCGCCGCCCACGTTCCCCTTCCTTAAATCACAATGTCAAACAGCGCCGTCCGGACGATTTTCACGTCTGATTTCAAACGGAACACCACTTCGCGACCAATGCCGCGAAGCAGCGTGGGCGCGGGTTATAGGTTCGGGGTTACCCGGAAGTCAAACGCTAAAAACAGGATTTTTTCGGTTTTTTTTCAACGCCTGTGGAAGGGCGCCAAGCCCGCCTGAGAGAGACTTTCCGATCCTATATATAGGGTTCCACGGCTAACGAAGCCCTACCGGAGGCTTGAGGGCGGTCCGCTTTCTCTTCCGTACCCGTCAAGAACGGGCCGGCGGGACCAGTACCACAGCCGCAAAATATACTAAGTTATTGATTTATATTGCTTAAAGCCGTTCGTCGGACATGGCGCGCAAGTCCGCACGGTCCAGATTGGTCATCACCACCCGGCCGGCCACGTCGAACCGGACATCAGCCTCGTCGATCCAGACCTGCTTGCCACCGTCGAGCTGCACGAACAGGGCCTCCACCCGGCCGGAGGGCGCCCGCGCCACCGATTCCACGGTGCCGACATGATCGCCATTGATGATCTCCACCCGGCTACCGATCAGGCGGGCATCGCTGCGCAGGCGCCATTCGCGGAAGCGATCCGGCCAGACACCGCGATGATAGGCGGCCCGTTCGGCGGCAAAGCGGGCGCGCAGTTCATAATAGGCGCGTGTGCGGTCCTCGTAGCTCTGTTGCGCAGTCCGGTTTTCCTGCAGTTGCTGCTGATACTGCTGTTTCTGCTGCTCGTATTGCGCCTGGTTGGCGGCGGCCTGCGCATTGTTGACGGCGGTCTGCGCATCGTTGGCGGCCTGCTGCTGTGCCATCTGTTGCGCCGCCAGATTGTCGATGGCGGCATGGGTGTCCTGCACCTGCTGATTCAGCGCTTCGGTCTGGGCGTGTTCTGCCGGCGTCGAATGGGTGGTGGGCATGCCATTGGCATCGACGCGTTCGCCGCTGGGTGCGGCCAAACTGTTCTGCTGCGCCAGCACGGGGGCCGCAAACAGCGAAAGGGCGATACCCGAAGCGGCCAGGCGAAGGAGCGTGCGCATGGCGAAATTCCTCTGAAATCCAGCAGAGGAACGTCTGCCCTGGGCGCTTGTTCCGAAGGAACCCGAAGGAACCGCTTTATGCCGTGGCGGAAATATAGACCCTGAGGTCTTCGGCCTCGCGCTCGGTCTCGGCGATGCGGCTTTTGACGACGTCGCCGATCGAGACCAGGCCGCACAGGGCGCCATGATCGTCCAGCACCGGCAAATGCCGGAAGCGGCCGCGGGTCATCATTTCCATCAGGGCTTCGGTGGTGTCCCCAAGGCGGCACGTCACGACCTCGCGGGTAAGGTAGCGGTCAACCGTGTCTTCCAGCGCCGCGCCGCCCCCCATCGCCAGCGCCCGCACCAAATCGCGTTCCGACAGGATCCCCGCCAGGGCGCCGCTTTCGTCCCGCACCACCAGGGCGCCGATGCGCCGTTCAGCCAGGAGCCGGACGGCTTCGCCCAGTGACGCGTCGCGGCCAATGCCGATGACGTTGCCGCCCTTGTCTCCGAGAATATGCCTGACCTGCATGATGGCGCTCCTCCATGTGCGGGTTGACCCGCGGATGCTGCGCCCGGGCGGGGGAGCTGGCAAGGCGCATCGGCGCGGATTCTCTGCCGCGGCGCAGCAGGGAGAAAGCAAAAAAGCCGGGCTTTCCGCCATTTACCCGATGAAAAGCCGCCTTGAGCCATAACCCGATATGAGGCAAAAGACCCCCGTTCCCCTGCCTCGGCACGGGGCCCGCGGCCGTAGCGACGCCGGCGGGTATCTGGATGGTGCTGTGGCCGAGAGGCTGAAGGCGGCGGTTTGCTAAACCGTTATACGGTTGAAAAGCCGTATCGAGGGTTCGAATCCCTCCGGCACCGCCAAATTTCCGAACGAGATCCAGGCGTTACGAGACGTTTTGGCTAACCTCGAATTCGAATGCTCGAACGTCCGCTTTGCGCCAGAAGCGGTTATTCGCAAGCAGACCCATAGGATACCGATCTTAATGTCATACTTGCCGTACCAGCTACCGCCTCACATGCCCCCGCCGGAAAGGCAGGCGAAGGGCAGAAACACCATCAAAATAAGTGCGGACCAGAGATTGCCTGCGGAGGACCACTTCGTCTGGCTCAGAAGGGCGGCGGGCACAACCGACACGATCAGCATAATCAACGGGAAGACTACGTACCATTGAACCTGTCCAAGCTGGACATGGCCCACTCGCTCCTCCACGCCAATTTCGCCGTCGAACCCTGCAAACGCAAAAAGTCCCCATAGGATCGCATTGATGAGTGGAAGAATGAGAGGCCTGAATCTCATTTCTTAAACCTGCTTGGTCGTGGGTTTGCGATTATCTTAAAGGCCGGCCCTGCATCGTCACCGTACCGGTGAAATTGTCGTCTTAGAACCCTCTGTTTGAGGGCTTCCGGAATGTCCGCTTTGGGTCAAAAGCAGCCGTTCAAGGAAGGTTTGGCGGTGATCCGAGGCTGGCCCCGGCCAACGTCCGCTATGCGCCAAAAGCGGACATCTAGCTTGAGACCAAAGGCTGTGACGGTCAAACCAAAAAGATGTAAAATGCCGATGCGGTAGTTGCCGGGGCATAGAGATGCTTGAGAAATTGTCTGTATTCGCGATTGCTGCCGCACTTTCGGGGATTGCCCCATGCGATGCCGCAATACTTTCTGATCCAAAGGTTCTCGCCTGCAAGCCTTCTACACTTAGGCCCGGCGGTACCGTAATCCTGAAGCTTGGTCCAAGGCATGGAGCTGAACTGTCTATCAAGCGCGAGGCAGATGGCGCGTGGTTTTTTCTTATCGTCCAATCGCCGCCACCGGAAATGAAACCATTAATGACGCGGGAGGCATTCAGAGCCTCCAAAAAGGTTGCTCTGAGCGATCAACTTGTAGCTCTAAATTGGAGGGCGAACGGAAAAAACGAGAAAGTATTTACCCGTCCTGGGCGGTACCAGTTTTATACATCTGAGGCACTGGAGTCAGAAGTTGGCGGCTATCAGTGCTCCATAACTTTTACATCTTCTTAGAGCCCCAGTCGCCGCCGCTGTAGAGCCTGTAGAACGTCCGCTTTGGGTCAAAAGCAGCCGTTCAAGGAAGGTTTGGCGGTGATCCGAGGCTGGC
>CAZYGO010000473.1:0-4354 GCA_964647455.1 uncultured Rhizobium sp. | reverse complement strand
TCCAGCCGCTCCACCACTTTCCCCGTGAACGTCACTACCCATTCGGAGCGCAACTGGTCGACGCTGGCGAAGGCGGGGGCATCCGGCTCGATCACGCACTGGGTGATGCCGTAATGGTCGCGCAGGTCGATGAAGATCAGGCCGCCATGGTCGCGGCGGCGGTTGACCCAGCCCGAAAGGCGGACGGTGGAGCCGACATCGGCCTTGCGAAGCTGGCCGCAGGTGTGGGTCCGGTAGGCGTGCATGGCGCGGAAACCTTGAGGAATCTGAGGGAATTGGCGCGTTTGTGGGGTTTTTTGGGGGGGCGGTCAAGTTCCCGGTTGCCCTGTCACAATCGGAGGCTAACCTCCCGGCCTCACTGGGGAATCCGATGAAAAAGCTGCTGCTTGCCGCCGTCCTGAGCCTGGCCGTCCATCCTGCCTTGGGCCAGGCCCCCGCCCCGGCGAAACCCCACAATGTCATCATCTTCGTGGCGGACGGCCTGCGCTATGGCAGCGTCACCCCCGAAAACACGCCCAACATGTGGAAGCTGAAAAGCCAGGGCGTGGACTTCACCAACAGCCATTCGCTGTTTCCCACCGTCACAACGGTGAACGCATCGGCCATCGCCACCGGCCACTATATCGGCGACACCGGCAATTTCGGCAATTCGATCTGGGCTGGCAGCGCGCTGCTGAACGGTTCGCCCATGGCGGGGCTGGAGAACAACCTCACCCTGGCGGAGATGAACGAGCGCTTCGGCGGCAACTATCTGAACGAGACAAGCCTGATGGCCGCCGCCCGGGCACAAGGCTGGCAGACCGCCGTGGTCGGCAAGCTGGGACCGACGCGCATCCAGGACCTCACCGCCAACCGCAACGGCAGCGAAACACTGATCCTGGACGATTCCGCCGGCAACGAGACAGGGCTTGGCCAGCCCTCCTGGTTCACCGGCCAGCTTCGGGCCAACTTCACCGAGGCGGCGGTGCCCGCCACCAGCATGCCCAACATCGCCCAGCAGGTGAACCAGATGAAGGCGGTGACGCGCATCGTGCTGCCGCACTTCGCCGACAGCGGCAAGCCTTTCGCCCTGCTCTATTGGAGCCGCGATCCCGACATCACCCAGCACAGCGCCCGCGACAGCGTCGGCGAATACGATCCGGGCATCAACGGTCCCAGCGCCCTGGCGGCGGTGCGCAACGCCGACACCATGCTGGGCCTTCTGCTGCAGGCGCTGAAGGACCAGGGGCTGGACAAGACCACCGATGTCTTCGTCACCGCCGATCACGGCTTTCTCACCGTGGCCCATTCCAGCGCCACCAGCCCGTCGGCGCGGGCAGTGACGCCCGGCGCCATCACCGATCTGGCCGGCGGCTTTCTGGCCGCGGACCTGTCGACGGCGCTGGGCCTCAGGCTGACCGATCCGGCGCGCCAGTTCGCCACCGTGGACGTCAGCAGCGGGCGGCTGTCGGGCGGCGCCGGCGTGCTCGGGCTGGACCCGCAGCATCCCGACGCGGTGGTAGCGGCCAATGGCGGCGCCGACCTGGTCTATCTGCCGAAGGACAACGCCAGGGAGCTCGCCGGCCGCATCGTCGAATTCCTTGCCGGGCAGGATTATGTCAGCGGCATCTTCGTCAATGACCGGCTGGGGAACATCCCGGGCGCGCTGCCGATGAGCGCCCTCAACCTGATCGGTTCGGCCAGGACGCCGGTGCCCGACATCTATGTCAATTTCCGCACTTTCGCCGGGGTGTGCGAAAATCCCCTGCAATGCGAGGTCGGCATCCATGATACCGGCCTTGCCACCGGCCAGGGCAGCCATGGCTCGCTCAGCCGGGGCGAGACCCGCAACTTCATGGCCGCCATCGGCCCGGATTTCAAAGCCGGCTTCGCCGATCCCGCCCCCATCAGCAACGCCGACATCGCCCCGACCCTGGCCCATATCGGCGGCATCGACATGCCCGCGAAGGGCAAGCTGACCGGCCGGGTGATCAGCGAGGCGCTGGTGGGCGGGGCCCCGGTGACGGTGAACCGAAGCACCGAAACCTCCGATCCCGGCCCAGGCGGCGTGCGCACCATCCTCGACTATCAGACGGTGGGGCCGAACCGCTATTTCGACGCCGCGGGCTTTGCCGGCAAAACGGTGGGGCTTTCCGAGAAATAAGCCCAAAAGCGCCCCCGAATCCGGTATCACGGCCCCTCCTCCCCTTCGCCGCGAAGCGACAGGAAGGGGAGGTGCCCGTAGCTGGCCAGCCGCGAAGCGGCGATTAAGCCAGCGAAGGGCGAAGGGGTTATAAAAAGACATGCGAATTATCGAGACGACCGAGCAGCTTGCCGCCTTCCTCGCCGAACTGGAGGGCGTTCCCTATGTCACCCTCGACACCGAATTCCTGCGCGACCAGACCTATTATCCGCGCCTCTGCCTGATCCAGATGGCGGCGCCGCGCGACGGCGCGGAGGCCATCATCGACCCCCTCGCCCATGGCCTGGACCTGGCGCCCTTCTACGACTTCATCAAGGACCCGGCGATCATCAAGGTGCTGCATGCGGCGCGGCAGGACATAGAAATCTTCTTCCTGCAGGGCGGGGTCATTCCAGACCCTCTGTTCGATACCCAGGTGGCGGCGATGGTGGCGGGCTTTGGCGACTCCGCCTCGTATGAGACCCTGGCGCGCAAGCTGGCGAAGGTGGAGATCGACAAGTCGGCCCGTTTCACCGACTGGAGCCGCCGTCCCCTGAGCCGGCGCCAGCTGGAATACGCCCTGGCCGACGTCACCCATCTGCGCACCGTCTACGAGAAGCTGGCGGCGAGCCTGAAGCGCACTGCGCGCGAAAGCTGGGTGGCCGAGGAAGTGGCCGCGCTGCAGGATCCGGGGCTCTATCGCATCGAGCCGGAAATGGCGTGGAAGCGCCTGAAACCGCGCACCAGCAACAAGCGCTTCCTGGCCATGCTGGCCTCGGTGGCGGCCTGGCGGGAGCGCGAGGCCCAGGCGCGCGACCTGCCGCGCGGCCGGGTGCTGAAGGACGAAGCCCTGACCGAGATCGCCGCCCATCCGCCGGAGGATGCCGAGGCACTGGAGAAGGTGCGGGCTGTGCCCAAGGGCTTCGCCGCCTCGCGGCTGGGCAAGGGCCTGGTGGAGGCGATCGAGGCGGGCCGCGAAGCGCCGCCGCCGGAGGGGATCGAGCGCGATGACCGCTCTCGCCGCCGCCGCGAACCCTCGCCCGCCGCCATCGACCTCCTCAAGACGTTGCTGCGGCTGCGCTCCGAAGCCGCCGGGGTGGCGCCGCGCCTCATCGCCAACGCCGAGGATATCGAGCGGCTGGCGGCTGGCGAGGATGACGGCGTGGCGGCCCTTACTGGCTGGCGGGCGGAGGTTTTCGGCAACGATGCCCGGCTGCTGCGCCAGGGCGACCTCGCCATCGCGCTGGAGAATGGCGAAGCGGTGATCGTGGAGCTCGATCCGGAGTGAGCCTGGCTCCCCTCTCATGGCCCGGCCTGTCCGGGCCGTGCAGGGCAGCAGATACCGGCGCTTGCGGCT
This sequence comes from uncultured Rhizobium sp., assembly GCA_964647455.1. Classification (GTDB taxonomy): domain Bacteria; phylum Pseudomonadota; class Alphaproteobacteria; order Micropepsales; family Micropepsaceae; genus Rhizomicrobium. The sequence goes on along the minus strand of CAZYGO010000473.1, from coordinate 836 downwards.
CTGGATGGCCCACGTAAAGTGGGCCATGACACGTCTGGTTCGGGGAGAATGGCCATGAAGAGAATTCTTGCCGCGTTGCTGCTTGCCGCCACGCCCGCGCTGGCCCAGGCGCCTGCCGCGCCGCCTGCCCCCGCGCGTGGCGCGGTGCCCGACGGGCCGCACAACTGGGCCACCATCGTGATGACGGCGAACGTCAACCACAACGCGGATGACGCCTGGAAGCGGATCAAGGGCGACGATTACTGCGCCTTCATCACCTTCCTCGGCATGAACAGCTGCGTGCTGACGGTGGGTACGGGCGAGGTCGGCACCAACCGGCGGCTGAACGGCACCATCGACGAACTGATGGTGTCCAAGACCAGCCATTCCTATGTCTACGCCCAGCCCACCTCGCCGATCTTCTATCACGGCACCATGGCGGTGGAGCCGGTGGACGCTTCCCATTCGCGCATCGTCTACACCCTGCTCTACGACAACGCCAACATCGCGCCGGACCAGCGCGCCGCCGAGATGGACCGCCGCCGCGTGCGCTTCCAGGCGGCAATCGACAAGATGGCGGCGTCGGCCAACGCCAACTGACCGCTGCGATGGGCGCGGGCGTACAGCAGAAGGCCGCGCCGCGCCCGCTCTCGCTGGCGCATCTGAGCCTCATCGCCGCGCCGCCGGAAGCGTTTGCGCGGATTGCCGCGCAGGCCGGTTTCACCCTGGCCGATCTGCGCCTCGCCCCGGCCACGCCCACCGACCGCCGCTACAGCGACGCCGAACGCCTGGCGCTGTGCCGCTCGCTGCGGCCGCTGCTGCGGGATCTTGGCCTTGGCGTCTGGGATGTGGAGATC
>CAZYGO010000472.1:0-3830 GCA_964647455.1 uncultured Rhizobium sp. | reverse complement strand
CTCGATCTTCGACAGATCGGCGGTGTCGTCGCGCACCCGCTCAAGCACCTTCATGCCGAGATCCTGGTGGGCCATCTCGCGACCGCGGAAGCGCAGGGTCACCTTCACCTTGTCGCCTTCCCCGAGGAAGGTCCGCATCTGGCGCATCTTCACGTCATAGTCGTGGTCGTCGATGCCCGGGCGCAGCTTGATCTCCTTGACCTCGATGACCTTCTGCTTCTTGCGCGCCTCGTTGGCCTTCTTCTGCATCTCGTACTTGAACTTGCCGAAGTCCCCGATCTTGCATACCGGCGGGTCGGCATTGGGCGAGATCTCGATCAGATCAAGGCCGGCTTCCACCGCCATTTCGATGGCTTCGCGGGTATCGAGTACCCCCAGCATCTCCCCGGTCTCGCTGATCAGGCGGACATTGAATGCCCGGATATCCCGGTTCACGCGCGGACCCTCGCGGGTGGGCGCGGATTGCTGCATCGGTCTGGCTATCGTCGCTCTCCTTCGTTGGAGCCCCGGCGGCAGGTCGCCGGCGGCGGGAATGCGGACGAGGCCGACCGGACCCCGCCCGACTTCTACTGCGTTTACCCATGCGCGCCGCCTTACCGCGGCGGTCGCGCTTCTTCAGACAATCTATGGACGGCCTCGTCCAGCGCAAGGGTTTCCTGTTTGTCGGAGCCCAGGCGCCGGATCGCGACCGTGCGGTTGTCGACGTCGCGCTTGCCGACGGCGATCAGCACCGGGGTCTTGGCCAGCGAATGCTCGCGGACCTTGTAGCCGATCTTCTCGTTGCGCCGGTCCGTCTCGACCCGCAGGCCGGCAGCGGCCAGGGCGGCGGCGACGTCGCCGGCATAGGCGTCGGCATCGTTCACGATCGTGCATACCCCCGCTTGGGTCGGCGCCATCCACAACGGAAACCGGCCCACATAGTGCTCGATCAGGATGCCGATGAAGCGCTCGAACGAGCCGAAGATCGCGCGGTGCAGCATCACCGGCGTGCGGCGCGCGCTGTCCTCGGTCACATAGCTGGCGCCCAGCAGGCCGGGCACGAAGAAGTCGACCTGGAAGGTGCCGCACTGCCAGTCGCGGCCGATGGCATCGCGCAGCACGAACTCCAGCTTCGGTCCGTAGAAGGCGCCTTCGCCGGGGTTGGGCTGGAACTCCAGGCCGGCCGCCAGCGATGCCTCCTTCAGGGCGTTTTCCGCCTGGTCCCAGACCTCGTCGCTGCCGGTCCGCACCGGCGGCCGGTCCGAGAATTTCACGAAGAAGTCGGGGAAGCCCATGTCGCGGTAGACGCGGCGCAGCAGCTCGCAGAAGCGGATGCCCTCTTCCTTGATCTGCGCCTCGGTGCAGAAGATATGCGCATCGTCCTGCGTGAAGTTGCGCACGCGCATGATGCCGTGCAGGGCGCCCGACGGCTCGAAGCGATGGCAGGAGCCGAACTCGGCCAGGCGCAGCGGCAGGTCGCGGTAGCTCTTCAGGCCCTGGTTGAAGATCTGCACGTGGCACGGGCAGTTCATCGGCTTGAGCGCGAAGATGCGCTGCGCCTGGTTGTCCATGAACGCGCGCAGGCCCTCCTCGTTCTCCGAGAGGTACATGTGCTCGCGGAACTTCTCCCAGTGGCCCGAGGCCTCCCACAGGCGGCGGTCGACCAGCTGCGGCGTCTTGACCTCGAGGTAGCCCGCTTCGTCGAGGCGGTGGCGCAGGTAGTCCTCGAGCACGCGCCACAGGGCCCAGCCCTTGGGATGCCAGAACACCATGCCGGCCGCCTCTTCCTGCTGGTGGAAAAGGCCCATCTCCTTGCCGATGCGACGGTGGTCGCGGCGCTCGGCTTCCTCGAGCTGCGTCAGGTAGGCGTCGAGCTGCTTGCGGTCGAAGAACGCCGTGCCGTAGACGCGCTGCAGCTGGGCGTTCCGGGCGTCGCCGCGCCAGTAGGCGCCGGACACCTTCATCAGCTTGAACGCCTTGCCCAGCTTGCCCGTCGACGGCAGATGCGGGCCCTTGCACATGTCCAGCCAGCCGCCCTGGCGGTAGACCGTGATCTCCTCGCCGGCCGGCAGCTCGTCGGACCATTCGGCCTTGAAGGTCTCGCCGTGCTCCAGGAAGTATTTCCTCAGGCGCGCACGGTCCCAGACCTCGCGCTCGATCGGCAGGTTGCGGTCGACGATCTCCGCCATCCGCTTCTCGATCTTCTCGAAGTCCTCGGGCGTGAACGGCTCGGCGCGCGCGAAGTCGTAATAGAAACCGCTCTCCGTCGCCGGGCCGAACGTGATCTGGGTGCCGGGATAGAGCTCCTGGACGGCCTGGGCGAGCACGTGCGCCGCGTCGTGGCGCAGCAGCTCCAGCGCGTCGGGGTCACGGGCGGTGACGATGGCGACCTTGGCATCGCGGTCGATCGGCCGCGCAAGATCGCGCAATTCGCCGTCGACTTTCACGGCCAGCGCCGCGTGGGCGAGGCCAGCGCGGTTGTCGGCACCACGCTCGGCGCCCGTCCCGGGCGGGCCGCACGACCGGACGCTGCCATCCGGCAATGAGACGTTGATCATGGACAGAGGCTCGGGATCGGGAAACAGCGACACCACCCCAACGGGTCGGGGCGGCTGGGCATCCGCCGGTGTCGGCGAGCGCCGGGAAACATGGGGCCGGGAGGCCCTCCCGCGCAGGAGAAAGCGCCCGGCCGCCTCAAGTTCGGTCGGTGAACGTTCGAATGCCCGCCGGACGGGGCCAGCACGACGCGCAGATCGCTTTCATGCCCGAACAGGTACGTTCGCGCGCCCTGCCTGTCAAGCCACCGCCGCGGCCACGAAGCCGGCGAATGCAGGCGGGACGGGCATCCGAACCGCTCCCGCGGGGCAATCGCATCGGAATCCTTCCTCCGGCGGGCAGGGACTGCAACGTGGACGACCGGCGGGAAGCCAAGTGCGCGCCGGGCATGATCTGGCGAGGCCGGACAGTCGCGCGCCAGTGCGACTCCGTTTCAGCCAGATGGGCTGCCGGCGTCGGCGAGCCGGGCGTAGAGGTCCAGCGTCTGCCGGCACATCGTCTCGACCGAGAAATGCGCGCGCACGTGTCGCCGCGCGCGGTCGGACAGGACCGCCCGCGCGTCGGCCGACAGGTCCAAGGCGCGATCCAGAGCCTGGGCCAGTTCGGCAGTCGCGCCCGGCGGCGCGGCCCAGCCGGTCTCGCCCGGCATCATGCCTTCGACGGCGCCGCCGGTGGCATCGCAGACCACGGGACGGCTCATGGCCTGGGCCTCGACCAGCGTGCGGCTGAAGCCCTGGCCCTCGCCGCCTACGACGACGACATCCGAGAGCATATAGGCGGCCGGCATGTCGTCGCAGTAGGACGCGATGCCGACGATGCCGCCCAGATCGCGCGCCTCGATGCGGCGCTTGAGCTCGGCCTCGAACGGTCCGGGCGTCGGCGCCGCGCCCAGCAGCAGGCAATAGATGTCGCGCCGGCCCAGCGCCTTGATGGCGTCGACCAGACGCAGCTGGCCGCGATCGCCGTCGAGCCGCGCCGGGAACAGGATGATCCGGCGGTCGTCCGGCAGGCGCCATTGCGCGGCGAGCTTGATCAGGCGCTCGGCGCGCACGGTGGCGGGATTGAAGCGGTCGAGGTTGATGCCGCCGCGGATCGTGACGATGCGGCTGTCGGCGGCGCGCGGTCCGGCCCGCAGGGTGCCGGCAACATAGTCGGATACCGCGATCACCGCGTCGGCCTGCGCCTGCGCCGCCTCCAGGCGCCGCGCGGTCCAGCTTTCGCCGCGGATCGGCCAGTGGACGGTGGCCACGAACTTCAGGTCCGCCGACCGGGCCAGGCGTCGGGCCGTCCAGGCG
>CAZYGO010000471.1:0-3287 GCA_964647455.1 uncultured Rhizobium sp. | reverse complement strand
AGCTTGCCGCATGGCGATTGACTACGACGACATGATGCAGTCGGGCGCGAGCGACCTTGCCGCGTCCTATGACGAAAAGGACGTGATGCTCTATGCCCTGGGCGTCGGCTTCGGCCGCGATCCCATGGACGGGCGGGAACTGCCCTTCGTCTATGAGAATGCCGAGGGCGGCCTCAAGGTGGCGCCCACCTTCGCCAGCGTCCTTTCCCGCGGCGAGGCGCCGCCGGAGCGCCAGCGCATGCCGCAGAAATCGGAAATCAATTTCCTGATGGTGGTGGATGGCGAGCGCCGCATCACCCTGCACAAGCCGTTGCCGCCGCGCTGCGAGGTGCTGGCGGACGAGCGCTATCTCGACATTCTCGACAAGGGTCCGGGCAAGGGCGCGGTGCTGATCCAGGAACGGGTGGTGCGGGAAAAGGCGAGCGGCGAGAAGCTTTTCACCATCGTCTCCTCCATCTTCGCCCGCGGCGATGGCGGCTTTGGCGGCAAGCCCCAGGGCGGTCCCGAACTGCACGCGATTCCGGAACGCGCCCCCGACCTGGTGAAGGAATGCGATACCCGTGCCGACCAGGCGCTGCTCTATGCCCTGTCGGGCGACCGCAACCCGCTGCACCGCGATCCCAAGGTGGCGCAGATGGTGGGCTTTCCCAGGCCCATCCTGCACGGCCTCTGTTCCTACGGCACCGCCTGCCGCGCCATTCTTTCCACCGTGGCGCAATATGCCCCTGAGCGCATCCGCCAGTTCGATGTACGCTTCTCCAAGCCGGTCTTTCCCGGCGAGACCCTGATGGTGGAGATCTGGTCCGACGGGAGCACCATTTCCTTCCGTGCCAGCGTCAAGGAACGGCCCGGCACGGTGGTGCTGAACAACGGACTGTGCCTCCTGGCGTAGCCGCACCGGGTTCCACCTATCCACCGTTCCCGCATGGTAGGATGCCGCCATGACGATGCGCGTTTCGTTGGACAGGGGGAGGGGTTTGAAAATCCGCGCCGAATTCTCATGCGGAAATCCTGGATTTCACCCTTTCAAGGAGGGGGATAGGTGAGCCTTCTGGACGGCGACCCCATCCAGGCCGCCGAGGCGCTGATCGCTTCCGGCCGCGCGCGCGAAGCCGCCATGGCCTTGCGCGAACGCCTGGCGGCGGGGCGCGGCGGCGCCCTGGCCCAGATCACCCTGGTGCGGGCGCTGCTGGCGGTGGGGGAGGTGGCGGGTGCCCTGGAAGAGGCGCGCCAGGCCGCGTCGCTTCATCCCGGTATCGCGCAGGTGCTGGCGGTGCTGGGCCAAGCGCTACTGGCGGCAGAACAGTTGCCCACCGCCATCGCCGAATTGCAGCGGGCGCTGCGGCTCGATCCCGATGATGCCCGCGTCCGCCGCCTGCTGGCCGAGGCCTGGCTGGCGGCCGGCGAAGCCGACAAGGCGCTGGAAAGCGGCATCGCCGATGCGGACCTGATCGCCCGCGCCCATGCGATCAAGGCGGCGCCGCGTTCCGATGCCGGTTATGTCCGCCATCTCTTCGACCAGTTCTCCGCCGACTATGACATGCGCATGCGCGCGCATCTGCACTATGCCGCGCCGGAAATCCTGCTCGGTCTGGCTGCGATGGTGATGCCCGGACGCGAACGGCTTTCGGTTCTCGATCTTGGCTGCGGCACCGGGCTGGCGGGCGAGGCTTTCCGCCCGCTGGCGGCGCGGCTGGACGGCGTGGATCTTTCGCCCGCCATGATCGAAAAGGCGAAGGCGCGCGGCATCTACGACAGGCTTGCGGTGGCCGACCTGGAAAGCGCGCTGGCCGAGGCGGGGCCTGCCTTCGACCTGATCCTGGCGGCGGACACGCTGGTCTATCTCGGCGATCTGTCCGCCGTCTTTGCCGCCGCCGCCGCGCGCCTGGCCCCGGATGGTTTCTTCCTCTTCACCGTCGAGCAGGCGGCATCGGGGTTCGAACTCGGCCCCAAGCGCCGCTGGCGTCATTCCGAGGACTATTTGCGCCAAACCGCACAAAGCGCCGGCCTCGCTGTCGCGGGTCTTCTGGAAGCGGCTCCCCGCCGCGAGGCTGGCCAGCCCGTCGCCGGCTTCGCCGTCGCCCTGACCGGGGCATGAGCCGGAGCGCGCGCCCCTGACGCAGGGCAATTGCGGCACCTTTCGGGCAGCGGTGCGTTGATGCTGGGAACCCGATTTTCGTCCGCCATGGTAGCCCTCGATCACAGCATCCATTTCGACACGCCCGCGCCGGCACGGCCGCCCTTTGCGCTGGTGTTCTTCATGCTGCTGGCCCTGGCGGTGTTCGCCACCGGCTTTGCCCTGCGCGGCTTCAGCGACAATGGCATCCGCTTGGGCACGCAATTGGTCTGGCGGCTGGGCTGCCTGGTGTTCTTCGCCGCGCTGGTGGCCGGGCCGCTGGGACGGCTGGTGCCGCCGCTGCAGGCGCTGGCCGACAAGACCCGCGTCCTGCTGCTGGGATTCTGCACCGTGCTGGGCGTCTATTTCGCCGCCCTGCTGGTGCCCAACCTGTTTGCCGTTTCTGACGGCGTCCGCCCCGCCGGCATCACCACCGGCATGACGGTCTTCATCCTCTTCAGCGGTGGCGTCACGCTGGTGATGGCGGCGGCGGTGAACCGCGGCCTGTGCTGCCGCATGGGCGAGAGGGCCTGCCGCGCCATGCTCGGCATGTCGGCGATCTATTTCTGGCTGTGCTACAGCCTGATCGGCCTGGCCCATATTTCAGGGCCGCACCGGCCGGACGCGTTTTATGAACTTAGTGTAATCTTGATGGTGATCGGTCTGCTGGCCCGTTTCGGCGAACGCTTCGCCATGGCATGGCAGCAGGCTCCGGCCCGCTAGCCGTTCGCAGCACTGGCTTTCACCTGTGGCCCTGTGCTTCACTCCGCCGGGTTTTGCTGCAGGGATTACAATGTCGAAGAAACTTGCCTTCCTGGCGGTCCTCGCGCTGAGCGCGGCCACGCCCGCTTTCGCCCAGACCGCCGTCTGTGTCGAACCGACACCGCCCGCCATGGTGGACGGCCGTACCGCCACCCGCGAGCAGTTGCTGGCGGTGATCAGCCAGACCAAGGACTTCGTCGCCAAGTCCGATGCCTATCAGAGCTGCATTGCCGACGACCTGGAGGCCAAGAAGGCTGCTGCCGCCAAGGCCGGCACATCCTTCGACGAGCAGTTGCACCAGGTGGCGATGGCGAAAGTCGCCGCCAACCAGCAGCTCAAGGACAAGCTGGTGGCCGACACCAACACCCAGATCGGCTTCTACAAGCAGAAGACCGCCAGCAAGTAGGGA
>CAZYGO010000470.1:0-12061 GCA_964647455.1 uncultured Rhizobium sp. | reverse complement strand
TCGAAGTCGTCGGCCATGAAGGCCGTTTTGTGGTGGCGCAGACCGCGGAAGGTTGGGTGCTGCCAGACCGCGGCAATTATCCCGCCAACTTCGACGAAGTGCGCCAGACCCTCATCACCCTGGCGCAGCTCAACACCATCGCGCCAAAAACCAGCCGGCCTGACTGGCTGCATTACGTGGCGCTGGACGAGCCGCCGCGCGGTTTGGGCACCGACCTGACCGTCAAGGATGCCCAGGGGGCGGTGCTCGCGCACCTGATCTTCGGCAACAATGAGGAGTTCGGCGGCGGCAATGCGGTTTTCGTCCGCCGCCCGGGGGAAAACCAGAGCTATCTCGCACGGGCCGTGTTCCCCCTGCACGGAACGGTGGCGAACTGGATCAAGACCGGCCTGTTCGACCTGGGGCCGGGGCGGCTGCAGGAAGTGGTGGTGGCGCCGGCCGACGGACCCGCCTACACGGTGGGGCGCCGCTTCGCCGGCGACAATGTCAATGTGCTGAAGCCCCAGGGCGGCACCCCCGATCCGGAAATCGTCAACAATCTGGGCTTTGCGATTGCCGCCTTCACCATCACGGACGCCCGGCCGGCCACGGGCATTGATTTTGCCGGCGCCACGCGGGTTGAAGCACACGCCTTTGACGGCCTGGCGATCCGCCTCCTGGTGGTGCGGCGGGGCGAGGAATACTGGGCGCAGGTCAGCGCCGCGACCGCTCCGGGCGTGCCGCCTGCGATCACCGCGGAAGCCGCCGCCGTTAATGGCCGCACGCAGGGCTGGGCCTTCCGGCTGCCGGCGGAAAAGGGCGCGGTGCTGATGACCAGCCTGACGCGGCTGATGACGCCGCCAGCCCCCAAGCAGGGCCAGATCATGGCGCCGGGTTCGGCACGGCCGGAGGAATAGCTCAGGCCGCCTGCTGCAGCCGGCGGAAGGCCTGGATCAGCCGGCGCAGTTCCGGCTCGGCGACGCGATGGGCCGCCTGCTCGAAAGGCAGCCAGGCAAGCTTGCGCTCCGCCTTCTCGGGCCACTCATCCGCCTGCGCCGTCACCAGCAGGGGAAAGACCTGGACCCGGCAGGGATGCCCGGCGCCGTTCTTTTCCTTGATATAGTGATAGATGCCCAGCGGCGTGGGCCAGGCCTCGCCCCGCACACCGGCTTCCTCGAAGGCCTCGATGGCGGCGGATTCCGCCAGACTTGCGCCCTTCACCGGCCAGCCCTTGGGCAGGATCCACCGGCGGGTGCGCAAGGAGGTCACCAACAGGACTTCCGGCGCCGGCCGGTAGCGCCAGCACAGGGCGGCGACCTGCAGGCGGCAGGACAGGAAGCGGATATCAGGTGATGCGGACATAGTCTCCGCCCGGTGATTCGCGGTGTCCATTCTACGCATGGGCCGGCCGGCCGGCATCGTCCCGCACCTGACGCTGCGGCGGGGCCATGCTAGCCTCGCGCCATGTGGGAAGGCATGACACTGGTGCCGGGACGAAGCTGCGGCGACTGCACCGTTTGCTGCACCTGGCCGACCATCGACAAGCCGGAAATGCAGAAGAAATCCGGCACCACCTGCAAATACTGCACCGCCACGGGCTGCGGCATCTATGAGCGGCGCTATCCGATCTGCCGGGACTATTACTGTGCCTGGCGGGGGATGGACATTTTCGGCGAGGAATGGCGGCCCGACCGCTCCGGCGTCTTTCCCTATATCGAGACCGAGGGGATCGGCGAAGGCTTCGACTGGAGCATCGGGGTCGGGCTGATGCTGGTCGGCCATCCGCTCAAGATCGTGCGCCAGCGCTGGTTCCAGGATTTCGTGACGACGGGCGTGATGAATTCCATTCCGCTGTTTCTTTCGCTGCCGGGCCCACCCGGCTGCCAGGCGGCGACAGCCTCGCTCAACACCCAGGAGATGGTGGACGCCATCCGCCGGGGCGCTGCCAAGGATGCTCTGGAACGGGCGGTGCAGCTGTTGCGGGGCTGGGATTTCGAGCCGGCCATCATCACCAACACGGGCAATGATGTCGGAAGCTGACCGCCTGGCGCGCGAAGCGGCGCCACTGCACCAGGCCGGGCGCCTAGCCGAGGCCGAGGCGCTGTATCTGCGGGCGCTGGCGCTGGAGCCCGGCCATTTCGACGCCCGGCACATGCTGGGGGTGCTGCGCCATGCCCAGGGCCGCTACGACGAAGCGCTGGCCTTGCTGGCCGCGGTGCTGGCGGAGCGGCCGGAGGATATCGAGGCGCTGTGCAACTATGGCGCGGTGCTGAAGATCGCCGGGCGGCCGGTGCAGGCCCTGGCGGCCTATGACAGGGCGCTGGCGCTGAACCCGGCGCAGGCGGCGGCGCTGAACGGGCGCGGCGCCATTCTGCTGGACGCCAACCGCTATGACGAGGCGCTGGCGGCCTATGACGCGGCGCTGGCATCGGCGCCGGACTTCGTGGTCGCCCGCGCCAATCGGGGCCGGGCGCTGCAATTCCTGGGACGCTTCGAAGAAGCCCGCGCCGATTTCATCCGGGCGCTCGAGCTGGCGCCGGAACGGGCGGCGACATGGCTCGACTATACCGAGACCGTCACCATCCGGCCCGGCGATCCGCTGCCGGAACGTATCGAGGCCCTGCTGCGCCGGCCGCTGGACGACGAAGCGCGTCTGCAACTGCATTTTGCGCTGGGCAAGGCCTATGCCGACCTGGGCGAGGCACGGAAAAGTTTCGAGCACCTGCTCAGAGGCAATGCCCTGAAGCGGTCGCGCGTCGTCTATGATGAGGCCTCCGTCTTCGCCTTTTTCGACCACGTCGAAAAGATATTCACCCCCGCGCTGCTCAAGGCGAAGGCCGGACTGGGCAATCCGTCGCGCCGGCCCATCTTCATCATCGGCATGATGCGTTCGGGCTCGACGCTGGTGGAACAGATTCTCGCCAGCCATCCTGATGTCCATGGCGCGGGCGAACTGCCATCCTTCACGCAGGCGGCCGGCGGATATCCGCAAAGCGTTCCGGCCATGGACGGCGCGGTGCTGAACAATTTGGCAGATTCGTATCTGGCGGAACTGGAACGGCTGGCGCCGGGAGCGGCGCGCGTCACCGACAAGATGCTGGCCAATTTCTTCTGGGCCGGGCTGATCCACCTTGCCTTCTCCAACGCCGCGATCATCCATACGGTGCGCGATCCGGTGGACGCCTGCGTTTCCTGCTTCTCCAAGCTGTTCACTGAAGATCACCCCTACACCTACGACCTTCGCGAACTGGGGCGCTTCTGGCGCCGCTATGAGCAGTTGATGGCGCACTGGCGCGCGGTGCTGCCGCCGGGGCGCATTCTCGACGTGCGATACGAAGATGTCGTCGCCGACCTGGAAGGCCAGGCCCGCCGCGTGGTTGCCCATTGCGGCCTTGCCTGGGACGACCGCTGCCTTGCCTTCCACAAGACGGCGCGGCCGGTGCGCACCGCCAGCCTGGCACAGGTGCGCCAGCCGCTTTACGGCACCGCCGTGGGGCGGGCGCGGGCGGTGGACGAATTCCTGGCGCCGCTGAAGGAAGCGCTCGCTATTTCGGCGTGAGCTTCAGCAGCTTGCTGCCGATGGGCGTGTCATCGGCCATGCTGGAGCCGCCGGTATCGGTGAGGACATAGACCGCGCCGTCCGGCCCGGCTGCGACATGGCGGATGCGGCTTTTGAGATCCAGCAGCATCGGTTCCTCCGCCACGATCTTGCCACCACGGATGGTGAGGCGGTCGAGAAAGCGGCCATCGAGCATGGCGACGAAGAGGCTGCCGCGCCATTGCGGGAAAAGGCTGGCATTGTACCAGGCAATGCCGGAGGGGTTGCGCGACGGGCTCCAGTAATAAACCGGCTGCTCCAGGCCGTCCTTATGCGTGAGCCCGTTATTGATCATGGTGCCGGGATAATCGATGCCATGCGTGATCACCGGCCAGCCGTAATTTTTTCCCTTCCCGATCACATTCACTTCGTCGCCGCCGCGCGGGCCGAGTTCGGATTCCCACAGCTTGCCGTCGGGCGCGAACGTCAGCCCCTGCGGGCTGCGATGGCCGAGGCTCCAGATTTCCGGACGCGCGCCGGGCGTTGTCAGGAACGGATTGCCCGGCGCCGGCCTGCCATCGGGCGTGATGCGGATGATCTTGCCCAGGTCGTTGTCGAGCTTCTGCGACGACATCCAGTCGGGCATGGTCTGCTGGGGATTGTCGTCCCGGTCGCCGATCACCACCAGCAGATTGCCGTCGCGGCCGAACGCCATGCGCCCACCCGTCTTGGCACCGAGCCGCTGCGACGGCCAGGCGGGGACGGTTCGGAAGGTCACCGTGACGTCGCGCACGCTGTTGGCGGCTTCGTCCAGGATGGCGCTGGCGACATAGGTGTTGCTGTTGGTGATGCCGGGTCCCGGCTGGCGCGGCCGGGTCTCGAAAAAGGTGAAGAAGATGCGGTGGTTGCGGCGGTAATTGGGGTCGAGCACCACGTCCAGCAGCCCGTATTCCCTGCTGGCGGAGACCGCCGCCACGCCCATGACGGCCGGCGCCATCTGTCCGTCCGGGCTGATGATGCGCAGGCTCCCCGGCAGCCGCTCGGTGACCAGGTATTTGCCGGATGGCAGGAAGGCCAGGCCCCATGGCGCGTGCATCTGGTCGGTGATGGTGGTGACCTCGAAGGGCACGCTGGCGTGATAGGGGGCGCGGGTCTGCTCCTTGAACAGCGGCGCGTCGGTCGGCAGTTCCGGCGACAGCGTCTCGATGGTCTTGCCTTCCACCAGCACCGGCGCCGGCGTCGGGCCGCGATTGCCCTGCACCGCGCCGGGTATGACCGGAATCTGCGCCAGCGCGGCGGGAAAGAACAGAAGCGCGAACGCGCCAAACCAGCGTTTCATTTCAGGCCTTGGGTGCGGTAGGGCGGTTCCTGGGATCGAAACCGTAAAGCCGTTCGGGATTTTCCACCAGGATGCGCTGGCGCAGTTTCTCGTCCGGCGCCCATTGGCGCATGATGTCGAGCATCAGCACCGGATCGGGCCGGTTGGCGGGCGTGTTGCTGGGGAACGGCCAGTTGGAGGCCCACAGACAGCGTTGCGGTGCGGCGGCAACAAGGGCGCGGGCGATGGCGATGCGGTCGGCATAGCCCGGCGGCCCGCTTTTGGAGGCAGAGTCCGGGCTCGAAAGCTTGACCCAGGTGTGCCCGGTGTCGAGCAGGCGGCGCAGGACGGCATAGGCGGGCGACTTCACCCCCTGCTCGCCGGGAATGCCCGCCATGTGATCCACCACCAGTGTCACCGGCAGGCCCAGCAACGTCTTCTCCGCCTGGACATATTCCTCCGGCTTGAGGTTGAGCTGCAGGTGCCAGCCCAGCGAGGCGATCTTGCGGGCCAGGGGTACCATCGCATCCAGCCCCAGCGGATTGCCGGCGCCGGTCTGCAGCCGCGCGCCGCGAAAGCCGGCGGCATCGAGCTTCTTCAACGCGGCGGCCTCGATGTCCGGCTTCACAACGGCGACGCCGCGGGCGTTCGGCCACTGCGCGCTGAGGAAATCCGCCGACGGATCGTTGTTGAAGGCATAAGTCGAAGGCGTGACCACGACGCTGCGGCTGGTGCCGAGCTGGTGCTGATAGCGGCGATAGTCCGCCACGGTGGCGAAGGGCGGCTTCAACACCGCCGTCCCGGCATAGGCCCAGCGGCGATCATAGATGTGGTGGTGGCAGTCGCAGGCGCCCGCCGGCACCGTGAAGCCCACCTTGTCCAGTGCTGCTTTGGCTTGCGTTGCTGCCAGCGGCGACGCCGCCAGGCCGCCAAGAACCGCGCGACGGTGCCAATTCCCCTTGTCTTGCGAAGCCATATCACCCTCCCCAGGTTATGTGTTGTGTGCGGGATGAAATGCGTTGCAGCGCCGGAAGCATGTCGCCCCCGCCGGGTCTTGGCAAGCCTGCCGGCGCAGGCGATTATCCTCAGACAAAAAGTGTGGGGAACGCCATGGACCAGGACGGCGCGACGCGGCGCGAGATGCTGCAATATTCCGCCGCGGCGCTGGCCATGGCCGGCGCGGTCGAGGCCCTGGGTAGCGGACAGGCCTTCGCGGCGGTGGGCGACATGGCGGGCCTTCCCTGGGCCAACAACGCCATGCGCTGGGCGCAGGTCGCCTTCACCGAGGAAGACCCGCCCCGCTACGACCCGCAATTCTGGTTGGATCTGTTCAGGAAGACCCATGTCGAGGCGGCGACGCTGTCGGCGGGCGGTGACATCGCCTTCTATCCGACCAAAGTCCCGCTGCACAAACGCGCCCGCGATCTTGGCGACCGCGACATGCTGGGCGAGATGATCAAGGGCTGCCGCGCGCTCAAGATGAGCGTGGTCTGCCGCGTCGATCCCCATGCCATGAGCGAGGAGGCCTATGCCGCCCATCCCGAATGGGCCGCCTGCACCGAGGACGGCAAGCCACGCCGCCACTGGGCCGCCGCCGACATGTGGGTGACCTGCCAGAATGGCGGCTTCTATTTCGATTTCATGCCGGCGGTACTGAAGGAGATCACCGAGCTTTATGGGCCGGAAGGATTTTTCGGCAACCGCTGGGCCGGCAGCGGCATGTGCTGGTGTGCGACCTGCAAAAGCAAGTTTCGCGCTGCCACGGGGCTGGAGCTGCCGGTCAGCAACGATCCGCAGGAGCCGCGGCGCAAGGCCTATATCCTGTGGAACGCGCAAATGCGGGCGGCCCAGTTCAAGCTCTGGAACGACACGGTGGCGGCGGTGAAGAAGGACTGCTTCTTCAGCCCCAATGGCGGCCTCAACGATCCCAACACCGTGATCCACCCGCTGGTGGCGGTGGACCGCCAGGGCCGCAGCGGCACCACCCCCCTCTGGATGATGGGCAAATATGCCAAGCAGGTGCGCGCCTATATGCAGAACCTGCCGGTCTATGGCCTGTTCAATGTCGGCATCGAGGATACCAACCGCTGGAAGGACAGTGTGCAGCGTGGGCCCGAGCTGGAGGCCTGGGCCCATGCCGGCATCGCCCAGGGCTTCCGTCCCTGGTACTGCAAGTTCAACGCCCGCATTTTCGATCCCCGCTGGGTGGCGCCGGTGACGAAGATCTTCCAGTGGCATTTCGCCAACGACCGCTACATGCGCAACACCGCCAATCTGGCCAAGGTGGCGATCCTCAACTCCAACCAGAGCGGTACCTTCACGGCCGGCGGCGTCGCCATGGAAGCAGGCGACGGCATCCGCGCCGCCGCCAGGGTCGGCGATTCCCAGAACGGCTATTACCAGGCGCTGGTCGAGGCCCGCATTCCCTTCGAGATGGCGGACGATCGCCAGATGACGCCGGAGCATATCTCCCGCTATCGGGTGCTGGTGCTGCCCGACATTGCGGCGCTGTCGGACCTTCAATGCCAGCAGATCCGCGACTTCGTGATGAGCGGGGGGCGCATCGTCGCCACCGGTGAGACTTCGCTTTACGACGAGCTGGGAAAGAAGCGCACCAATTTCGGCCTCGCCGACCTGTTCGGCTGCGACTATGTGAAGACCGAGAGCGGGCTGAAGAATTCCTACCTCACGCCGCGCCATCCCCATCCGCTGGTGCGCGGGCTGGAGAACGCACCGCGTATCATCGCCGCCACCCAGCAGCTGACGGTCAGGGCGCGAGAGGCCGGGCGGGCGCCCCTGACCCTGGTGCCGGCCTATCCCGACCTGCCGATGGAGCGGGTCTTTCCGGACCAGGAAGAAACCAACACTCCGATGGCTTTCTGCCGGGAGGTCGGCAAAGGCCGGGTGGTCTATTTCCCCATGGACCTGGACCGCACCTTCTGGGAGGTGCTGCACGAGGACCATCTGCTGCTGTTGAAGAATGCGGTGCTGTGGGCGATGGACGCGCCCCAGCCGATGACGGTCACGGGGCCGGGGCTGGTGGACATCTCCTACTGGCGCCAGAAAAATTCGCTGACCGCACACCTGCTCAACATGAACAATCCCATGTTCATGAAGGGGCCCTATCGCGAGATGCTGCCCGCCGGGCCCTATACCGTGTCGCTGGCGCTCCCGGCGGGCGCCAAGGTGGGTGCGGTGAAACTGCTGGAATCAGGCGCAGTGCCGAAGACGCGGCAAGCCAACGGGCGCCTGGTCGTCGAAGTGCCGCGCATTCGCCTGCATGAAGTGGTGGCGGTAGACCTCGCCTAGGCGGCTTTTGGCCTGTAGCCGACGCCGCGCAGAAAAAGATCGGTCGCGTATCCGACATGGGCGGAAATTTCCGCCGCGCTCATCGGCTCGCCCATGGCGACGCGGATACGCGACAGGTCGGTGAGCATGCTGATCAGCAGCGTCGCGGCCATGGCCGGATCCTTGAGATCCGGCATCAGGCCGGCCTGGTGCCATTGCTCCAGCGCCTGCCGGAAGATACCACGGCCCCGCGCCAGTACCGCATTGTAGTGCTCGGCAATTACGGGAAAACGGCGCGCCTCGCTGAGCGCGATACGGATCATGCCGGCGGCTTCGCCGTTGATGCCGGTCAGGATGTGGGTGGCCAGGGCGGTGATGAAGCTGCGCGGCTCGCTCTGCGTCGCATCCAGAGGTGCGACCTGGGCGGCGGCAGCCAGATACCGCGCGATCAGACGCTCGACCACGGCCCGGATCACCGCCGCCTTGTCGGGATAGCGGCTGTAGAGTGTCTTGGTCGAAGCGCCGGCATGGCGGGCGATCTGCTCCATGCTGGTCTGCGAAAAACTGTGCTCGCTGAAGAGCTCCTGCGCTGCATCCAGAAGCCTTTCCTCGACCCGGGCGGCCTCTTCCATCGTCAGCCGGCCGGGACCGCCATGCGCCTTCGTGGCCTTTTTCTTCGCCATATCAATCCCTTACAAAAATATGCCTGCGACCAGCATATTACCGCTTGACCAAAAGAAAAGAAACTGTTTCTTTCCGTTCCAACCAAGGAAAAGGAATAGTTTCTTTTCTTTAAAGAGGGATCAAGAACATGACCGACACCACCGCGGCGCTGGATCACCCGGCGTTCGACGCACCGGCTTCAACCGTCCAGAACACCGGCAAGACCGATCGCAACAAGGCACGCCTGCGCAAGGCCCTGCTGGCCGGGCTGGGCCTGAAGGCGGGGCTTGTCGCCCTCGCCTATGGCGGCTGGTGGTGGACCGAGGCGCGCTACCACGTCTCCACCGACAATGCCTATGTCGGCGCCGATGTGGCGCAGATCAACGCACAAGTCGGCGGCCAGATCGCGCGCGTCGCGGTGCAGGATACCGCCAGCGTGCACAAGGGCGACGTGCTGGCGACCATCGACCCCGCCGATGGCGAACTGGCGCTGGCGCGCGCCGCGGCGGATTATGCCCGCACCCTGCAGCGGGTGGGACAGTATTACGCCCAGCGCGCCGCCGCCGCCGCCACCGTGCAGGCCCGCCAGGCCGACGTGACCAGGACCAGGGAAGACTATGAGCGCCGCCAGCGCCTGGTCGCCGATGGCGCTGTCTCGCGCGAGCAGCTTTCCCAGGCTCGCACCGCGGCCGATGCCGCCGCCGCCAACCTGGCAGCGGCACAGCAGAGCCTGGAGGCCCAGGACGAACTGGTGCGCGGCGTCACCGTGATGAACCATCCCGAAACCGTGGCCGCCCGCGCCGCCCTGGAAAAGGCGAAGCTGGATCTGCAGCGCACCGTCATCCGCGCCCCGGTGGACGGCATCGTTGCCCAGCGCAAGGTCCAGATCGGCCAGACCATCGCCGCCGGCCAGAGCCTGATGACGGTGACGCCCATCGCCAGCGTCTATGTCGATGCCAATTTCAAGGAGGGTCAGCTCACAGACGTGCAGCTTGGCCAGAAGGTAGACCTCACCTCCGACCTGTATGGCAGCAATGTCGTCTTCCATGGCAGGGTCGCAGGCCTTGGCGGCGGCACCGGCTCGGCCTTCGCCGCCATCCCGGCGCAGAATGCCACCGGCAACTGGATCAAGGTCGTGCAGCGCGTGCCGGTGCGCATCGCCCTCGATCCAAAGGAGGTTGCGGCCCATCCATTGCGGCTCGGCCTTTCCATGGCCGCCACCATAGACACGCGGAAGGACTAGGCCGTGACCAGCGGGCAGCAGCAGGCGCCGCTGCAGGGCGCCACCCTCTGGCTGATCGCCGTGATGCTCGCGATCGCCAACTTCATCGCCGTTCTGGACATGACCATCGCCAATGTCTCGATGGCGTCCATCGCCGGCAGCTTGGGCATTTCCTCCAGCCAGGGCACATGGGTAATCACGTCCTATTCGGTGGCCGAAGCCATCGTGGTGCCCCTCACCGGCTGGCTGGCAGGCCGCTTCGGCGCCGTCAGGGTCTTCACTACCGCGATGATGCTGTTCGGCGCCTTCTCCGCCCTGTGCGGCCTTTCCGGGTCGCTGGAGATGCTGGTATTTGGCCGCATCTGTCAGGGACTGTCCGGCGGATCGTTGATGCCGCTGTCCCAGACGCTTCTTCTGCGCATTTTCCCGAAGGAGCGTGCGCCCGCTGCCATGGCGCTGTGGGCCATGACCACCCTGGTGGCGCCGGTACTCGGCCCGATCCTGGGCGGAGTGATCTGCGACAACTGGGCCTGGCCCTTCATTTTCTTCATCAACGTGCCCATCGCGCTGGGCTGCGCCCCGCTCATTGCCCGCATGCTGGGCCGCTTCGAAACGCCGAAAGCCAGGACCCCGATAGACCTGGTGGGACTGGCGCTGATGGTGATTTTCGTCGGATCGTTGCAGGTGATGCTGGACATCGGCAAGGACCATGACTGGTTCGAGTCGTCCGGGATCCGGGCCCTGGCCGCCATCGCCACCTTCTTCTTCTTCGCCTTCCTTTATTGGGAGCTGACAGACGAGAATCCCATCGTGGACCTGCGCGTCTTCCGCCATCGCGGCTTCACCGCCTCGGTCCTGGTTCTGGCCCTGGGCTATGGCGCCATGTTCGGGGCGAATGTGCTCACGCCGCTCTGGCTGCAGAGCTATATGGGCTACACCTCGACCTGGGCAGGCATGACGACCGCCTGGAGTGGTGTCACCGCCGTCTTCATGGCGCCTGTCGCCGGCATGCTGATGGGCCGGAAGCTGGACCCGCGCCGCCTGGTTTTTCTCGGCCTGCTCTGGATCGGCGGCGTCATGCTGATGCGCACCGTTCTCACCAACGACTATACCTATTGGCAGATCGCGCTGCCGCTGGTGCTGATGGGTCTGGGGATGCCATTCTTCTTTGTGCCCCTGACTGCCCTGTCGCTGGGCAGCGTCGGCGAAGGTGAAACCGCCTCGGGCGCCGGCCTGCAAAACTTTCTGCGCACCATGTCGGGCGCCATCGCCACTTCACTTGTCACCACCGCCTGGGACGACAAGACCGTGGCGGCACATGCCGAACTGGCGGGCGTCACCGACCGCAGCGGCGAGACGCTCCAGCTGCTGAACGCCACCGGCATGGGCGCCGAGGCGGCGCTGAACCGGCTGAATGCCATGGTGCAGAGTCAGAGCGTGATGATCGCCACCAACCAGCTGATGTTTCTGGTGGCGCTGGCCTTCATCGCCGCTTCCTTCACCATCTGGCTGGCGCCGCGGCCCACCCGGACCATAGATCCCGCCCAGGCGGGCGGCCACTGATTTTTTCCCACGTCAAGAAGAGGAGATTTCCATGACCATGCTTGTTCCCGGCCTCAATCACACATTGACGCTCACCGTCAACGACCGGCTGCTGACCACGGCCTTCTCACCGGATTTTTCCGGCTTCGCCGACCTGCCGCCCGTCTTCGCCACCGCCTTCATGGTCGGCTTTGTCGAGTGGGCCTGCATCGAGGCGCTGCGGCCGCACCTGGAAGACGGCCTCAGGACCGTGGGAACCCATGTTTATCTCAGCCATGTGGCGCCGACGCCGCGCGGCATGAGGGTCGAGGCAGCCGTGGAACTGGTGGAAGTGAAAGGCCGCGTCCTGCGCTTCCGCGTCGACTGCTATGACGAATGCGGGCTGATCGGCTCCGGTTTCCACGAGCGGGCCATGATCGAGCCGGGCAAGTTCATGACCCGGGTCGAGGACCGCGCCCGCCGGGCGCAGGTGCGGGCGGCGTGACGGTCAGTTCACCGCCACCACCGCCAC
>CAZYGO010000469.1:0-8320 GCA_964647455.1 uncultured Rhizobium sp. | reverse complement strand
GGGGCGGCATCCTGGCCGAATGGATCGAAAAACCGGCGGCAACATGGCTGCGCAAGCGGCTTGACCAGCCGCGCAAGGCCGCGCCAGCATCCGGCATCACATAACAACCCAGGACACTCCCATGACCATCTCCTTCGCCGGCAAGGTTGCCATCGTAACAGGTGCCGGCGGCGGCCTGGGCCGCTGCCATGCCCTGGAGCTGGCGCGGCGCGGCGCCAGGGTGGTCATCAACGACCTGGGCGGAGCGCTGGACGGCAGCGGCGGCAATTCCGAAGCCGCCGAAAAGGTGGTGGCCGAGATCAAGGCCGCCGGCGGCGAGGCCATCGCCAACGGCGCCTCGGTTTCCGACGATGCCGGCGTCGCCCATCTGGTGCAGCAGGCCATGGACACCTGGGGCCGCATCGATGTGCTCATCGCCAATGCCGGCATCCTGCGCGACAAGAGCTTCGGCAAGATGGAACTGAAGGATTTCACCGCCGTGATGGACGTGCACCTGCTGGGCACGGTCAAGCCGTGCAAGGCGGTATGGGACATCATGAAGGCGCAAGGGTACGGCCGCATCGTGGTCACCACCTCCTCCACTGGCCTGTACGGCAATTTCGGCCAGACCAATTACGGTTCGGCCAAGGCCTCGCTGGTGGGCTTCATGCATTCGCTGAAGCTGGAAGGCGCCAAGGACAATATCCGCATCAATGCCCTTTGCCCGGTGGCGGCCACGCGCATGACCGAGAACCTGCTGCCGCCCGCCATCCAGGAAATGCTGAAGCCCGAATATGTCTCGCCCGCGGTGGCCTATCTGGCGAGCGACGAGGCGCCGACCGGCATGATCCTGACCGCCGCCGCCGGCGTCTTCGCCGCCGCCCGGCGGGAGGAGACGGATGGCGTCAATCTGGGCCACACCGCCACGGCCGAGGACATCGCCGCGCATATGGGCGAGATCGCCGACTGGTCAAGCGCCAAGCCCTATGGCCAGGGCGGCGAACAGAACGCGAAATTTCTTTCGCGGCTTCAGGAGAAGCCGCTTATTCAATGATCCCCTCCGCTGGCGGAGCGGATGAACGCTGCCTGAACTGCAATCAGCAGAAATATTTTTTTGAGCGCAGATGACGCTTGCGTGACGGGCAGGCTTGGATAATGCTTCGTTCATGGACGATATCGCGCTGAGCGTCAGGCAAGCGCGGCCTTCAGATGCCGCAGACCTCGCGCGCATCTATATCGAGTCCTGGCAGGACACCTATGCCGGCCTTCTTCCCCACACGCTGCTCACCGCCATGTCGCCCAAGGGCCAGGCGGCGCGCTGGCAGCAGACCATGCGCGGCCCCGGCGCGGTGCTGATCGCCGAGGATGCGCATTTCGGGCCGGTGGGCCTGGCCAGCCTGGGACCGGCGCGCGACAAGGGCCTTGGCCTGGATGGCGAAATCTACACGCTCTATGTCGATCCCGCCTTTCTGGGACGCGGCATCGGGCGGACGCTGCTGGCGGCCTCCTTCGCGGCGCTGAACGAAAAGAAGTACCGCTCCTGCGTGATCTGGGCCCATGCCCGCAACAATGCCTGCTTCTTCTATGAAGCGATGGGCGGACGGCGCGTCGGCAACCGCGTGACGCGAATCATGGGCGAGGAAACGCCGGAGATCGCCTTTGGCTGGAAGCGGCTTCTGGTCGGGGATAAGGTTTTAAGGTCTTAGACGCGCGGTTTTTTGCGCAGGTTCGTCGGCCGCGCTCCCCTGAGCTGGATGCGCCCCGCGCGGCAGGCGCCTATAGATCATTCCGTCTACAGATCGCGCGGTCGCACGAAATCCACCAGCTTGCCCGTGCCGGGTGAAAGCTGTTTCCAGTGCGGGATGCTGAAGTCGAGCACCGCCAGGGCGGCAGTGGGGAATTTCTCCTCCATCACGTCATGGCGATGCTGTTCCCTGGGCTTGACCGGCTCGCGCGCCAGAAGCGCCGCGCATTGCTCCAGCCCCGGATTGTGGCCCACGATCATCAGGGCTTCGTCGGTGTCGGCGGCGTCCTGCGCCATGGCGAGGATGCGGCCCGGCGGCGCCAGATAGAGCGCCGGCCGGTATTCGACGGGCGCGGGCGCCAGGGCCAGCACCGGCTCTACCGTCTGCACGGTGCGCAGGCTCGTCGAACAGAGAATGCGCGCGGCGCTGTAACCCTGTTTGCGCAGATAGCGCGCCATGGCGGCGGCGTCGGCCAGCCCCCGTTCGGTGAGACTGCGGTCATGGTCTTCCTGCTCGGCGCTGCCGGGCTCGGCCTTGGCGTGTCTCAGGAGCAGAAGGCGTCGCACGGCTTTGCGTTTCCCGCATGGGCCTTCAAAGCCTAAAAGCTTGACCCGGACCCGGCAAGCGCGCCACAAAACCTTCGTTTTTGGCGGCGAACCCATGGCAACCAACAAGAAACCCGGCAATTGGAAGAAGCGCACCCTGGCGGTGCGCGGCGGCCAGACCCGTACCGGCTTCCAGGAGACCTGCGAGCCGCTGATCTTCACCGCCGGCTATGCCTATGAGGCAGCCGAGGAAGCGGAGGCCCGCTTCCAGGGGATCAGCCCCGGCTACCAGTATTCGCGCCTGTCCAATCCCACCGTGACCATGTTCGAGCAGCGCCTGGCGGCGATGGAAGGCGCGCCGGCGGCGCGCGCCACCGCCACCGGCATGGCGGCGGTCTCGGCCGCCTTCCTGGGAACGCTGAAGACCGGCGACCATGTGGTGTCGGCCAATGCCCTGTTCGGGTCCTGCCGCTACGTGCTGGAGAATGTGCTCTCGCGCTTCGGCATCGAGACGACCTTCGTGGATGGCGGCGACCTCAAGGCGTGGGAAGCGGCGATCCGGCCCAGCACGCGGATGTTCTTCCTGGAGACGCCATCCAATCCCACCCTGGCCATCTTCGACATCGCCGCCATCGCCAGGCTGGCCGAAAGCGCCGGCGCGCGGCTGGTGGTGGACAACGCCTTTGCCAGCCCGGCGCTGCAGCGGCCGATGGAACTGGGCGCGCATGTGGTGGTTCATTCCACCACCAAGTGGATTGACGGCCAGGGCCGCGCCCTGGGTGGCATGATCCTGTGCCGCCAGGATCTGCTGGACGAGAATCTCCACCAGTTCCTGCGCAACACCGGGCCCGCCCTGAGCCCCTTCAACGCCTGGCTGCACCTCAAGAGCCTGGAGACACTGGACCTGCGCATGAAGCAGCATTGCGAGAACGCGCAGATGGTGGCGGACTTCCTGGCCGGGCAGAAGAAGGTGACGAAGCTGCTCTATCCTTTCCGGCCCGACCATCCGCAGCACAATCTGGCCCGCGCCCAGATGTCGGGCGGCGGCGGCGTGGTGGCCTTCGAGGTGGCGGGCGGCAAGGCGGCCGCCTTCCGCCTGGCCAACGCCCTCAAGCTGATCGACATCTCCAACAATCTGGGCGACACCAAGAGCCTGATCACCCATCCCGAGACCACCACCCACCAGAAGCTGACGGCCGAGGCGCGCGCCGCCCAGGGCGTCACGTCCGGCCTGATGCGCCTGTCGGTCGGCCTGGAAGATCCGGACGATCTCCGCGAAGACCTGGAACAGGCGCTGAAAGTCGCCTGAAGGAGTGCGGCATGGCCGAGCACAAGATCACGCTGAAATGGTTCAAGGGTGACGTGCCCTTCACCTATGACGCCTATCCGCGCAACCACACCGTCAGCTTCAAGGACGGCGCGCCGCAGACATTCTCCGCCGCGCCCGCCTACAAGGGCGATCCGTCGAAGGGCGATCCGGAAGACATGCTGGTGGCGGCGCTTTCGTCCTGCCACATGCTCAGCTTCCTGGCGATCTGCGCCAAGAAGAGGATCACCGTCGAGGCCTATGACGACGAGGCCGTGGGCATGCTGGAGAATGAAGGCGGCAAGCTCTGGATGACGAAAGTGACGCTCCGGCCCAAGGTGCGGGCCGATGCCCTAGCGGAAACATTGGCGGAAATCCACCACCTGGCCCACGCAGCCTGCTTTATCGCCAATTCGGTCAAGACCGCAGTCGCGGTCGAACCGCGATAGCGCAAAAAAGCGGCAAAAACGCTGAAATTTTTTCGCGCTAACCGTGTTTGCGCCTGCGCCGAAAGGCCGCTTGCGGTGCCTGCAGCCGCGCCGTCATACTGGCGTCATGCATGAACAGGAAGACCGCCGCAACTCCGCCGGCCGCCGCGCCGCCGACGGGCCGCGCTATGAGCGCGAAACCAACGGCGTGCGCGTGGCGGTGAAGCCGGCCTATCTCGACGACCAGTCGGATCCGGAAGACGACCGCTATGTCTGGTCCTACACCGTGACGATCGAGAACAGGAGCGCCGAAGCGGTGCAACTGATGTCGCGCATCTGGCTCATCACCGATGGCGATGGCCGCACCCATGAAGTGCGCGGCCCCGGCGTAGTCGGGGCCCAGCCGGTGATCGCGCCGGGCGAGAGCTTCCAATACACCTCTGGCTGCCCGCTGGAAACGGCTTCGGGCCACATGGTGGGGAGCTACAGGATGGTGAGCGCCTCCGGCGCGGAGTTCGAGGCGCAAATCCCGGCCTTCCTGCTGGAAAGCCCCTATGAGCGGCGGCGCATCCACTAGCCGTGGCGGGCGGAATTTCGGCCCCCGAACTGGAAATCCCTGTCCATCGCGCGGTTGAAACCCTGCCTGCCGCGGGCGACACTGCGCCATGGCAAAGACCGACTATGGCAATCCCTGCGCCAGGACCGTCCCCGACCGGCCCAGCCGCGAGGAAGCGGAAGCGGCGGTACGCACGCTGCTGCGCTGGGCCGGCGACGATCCCGCCCGCGAGGGCCTGGCCGACACGCCCAAGCGCGTCGCCGCCGCCTTCGAGGACTGGTTCAGCGGCTATGACCAGGACCCGGAAGCCTATCTGGCGCGCACCTTCGAGGAAGTGGCCGGCTATGACGACATGGTGATCCTCAGGGACATCCGCTTCGAGAGCCATTGCGAGCATCACCTCGCCCCCATCATCGGGCGCGCCCATGTCGGCTATCTGCCGACGCGGCGGGTGGTGGGCATCTCCAAGCTGGCGCGGGTGGTGGAGGCCTTTGCCCGCCGCCTGCAGGTGCAGGAGAAGATGAACGCCCAGATCGCGCACTGCATCCAGAAGGTGCTGGAGCCAAAGGGCGTGGCGGTGGTGATCGAGGCGGCACACCAGTGCATGACGACGCGCGGCGTGCACAAGGCGGGCGTCACCATGGTGACCTCGACCATGCTGGGCGCCTTCCGCGAGAATTCCGACACGCGGCGCGAATTCCTCAACATCATCGGCAATCCCGCTTCCAGCGCCGACCGATGACTTGTGAGTCAGGAAGTGGGGCGGCTGTTGACATGGCGAAGGCGCTGATCGCCTTCGACACCACCAGCCGGCTTTCCAACCTGGCGCTGATCGATGTCGCGCAAGGCCTGATCGAGAAGGCGGGCGGGCGCTGCCGGCGCACCCATGACGCAAGCGGGACCAAGGCCAATTTGTTCGCCACTTTCGGTCCCGATAGCGATGGCGGCATCGTGCTGTCGGGCCATACCGATGTGGTGCCGGTGGACGGCCAGGACTGGTCGAGCGATCCGTTCGACGCAGTGGTGCGGGATGGCAGGCTTTATGGCCGCGGCGCTTGCGACATGAAGGGTTTCATCGCCGTGGCGCTGGCGCTGCTGCCCGATATCGCGGCGGCGCGGCTGGCGCGGCCGCTGCACCTGGCGCTGTCCTATGACGAGGAGATCGGCTGCATCGGCGTCACCGGCCTGCTGGACGATCTTCGGCGTGAAGGGATCAAGCCGGCCCTGGCGATCATCGGCGAACCGACCCTGATGAAGATCGTCGGGGCCCACAAGGGCGGCGCCAAGCTGGTCACCACCTGCTGCGGCCGGGAAGGTCATTCCAGCGCCCCCGAAAAAGGCGCCAACGCGGTGATGATGGCGGGCGAGTTCGTGGCGATGCTGGATTCGGTGTGGGGCGAACTGCGCGCCGATGCCGACCCGCGCTTCGATCCGCCCCACTCCACCGTGCAGGCCAATGTCATCGAAGGCGGCACGGCGGTGAACATCCTGGCCCGCCAGGCCGACGTGACCTGGGAGTATCGCTGCCTGCCCGACCGCGATCCGAAGCGGATACTCGAGCGGGTGGAGCGGCGGGCGCTGGAAGACATCCTGCCGAAATACCGGGCGCGCGCGGCGGAGGCGGATTTCCGCACCCGGCTGCATGCCGCCTATCCGGGCCTGAAGATGGACGAGGAGTCCCCCGCGGTGGCGCTGGCGCGCGAGCTCACCGGCGCCAACCTCGTGGAGGCGGTGGCCTATGGCACCGAGGCCGGGCACTTCCAGTCCTACGGCATTCCGGCAGTGGTCTGCGGCCCTGGCTCGATCGAACAGGCGCACCGGCCCGACGAGTTCGTGGCGCTGAGCGAGCTGGAGGCGTGCGAGACGTTTCTGCGCAAGGTGATCGCGAAAGTCTCGGGCTAAATGGTGAGCGGCGGTCAGGCCAGCGCGTCCGGCGCGATCTCGTGGACCATGCCGCAAAACTCGCATGACGCGCGAATGATGCCGTCCGGATCGGCCAGGCCGTGGCGTTCCTCGGCCGTGTAACGGCGCAGCACCTGGACGATGCGCGAGGCATCGCAGTCGCAGCGGAAGGCGACCGGCTCGGCCGGGTGCACGCGCACCTCGTCTTCATGGAACAGGCGCCACAGCAGCGTCTCTGGCGCCAGCGCGGTGTCCACCAGTTCCAGGTCCTCCACCGTCCTCATCAGCAGCGACAGCCGCTCCCAATCGTCGGAGGTGATCGCCGCCTCGGGCGCGACCTCGGGCGAGGCTTGCGGCGTCATCTGCAGCATCAGGCCGCCGGCGCGCCAGCGCGGGCCCTTTTCGCCGGCGGTGAAGAGCGGCGCGGCGGCCAGGCGGATGGCGGTGGGCAGCTGTTCCGACTGGGCGAAATAGGTCTCGGCCGAGGCGGCGATGCCGTCGGCCGACAGGGGCGTGATGCCCTGCCAGGTCTGGTCGCCCATGCGCGGCTCGATGGTGATGGCCATGGCGCCCTGCCCCGCCAGCGCGGCGAAGTTCTTTTCTGTGCGGGCGGCGAAGCGGTCATGGTCCAGGCGGCCGAAGGCGCGCACGCCGCGCGGCCTGTCCTCGTGCGCGCCATAGTAATCCACGGTGACGAGATCGAGCGGACCGTCCGACTTGGTCTGCAGGGTCAGCCGCCCGTCCAGCTTGAGGGCGGAACCCAGCAGCGAGGTCAGCGCCAGCGCCTCGCCCGCGACGCGGGCGGCCTCCTCGGGCAGCAGATGGGCGGACAGGGCGCGGGCGGAACTGGCCTCCAGCCGCACCAGCCGTCCGCGCACACCGGCCTTCGGAATGTCGAAGGGCAGGACGAAATCGCCGAAATCCTGGGGCATCAGGGCAATATGGCGCTTAATCGCGCCCGTTCAAGACAGTGCCCAGGCCAGGATCGCCTTCTGGGCGTGGAGGCGATTTTCGGCCTCGTCCCAGACCACGCTGTGCGGCCCGTCGATGATCGCATCGGTGACTTCGTCGCCGCGATGGGCCGGCAGGCAGTGCATGAAGATGGCGTCCTTCGCCGCCAGCGCCATCAGCTGCTCATTGACCTGATAGGGCTTGAGCAGGGTGCGGCGCTTGGTGGCGTTGTCGTCGCCCATCGAGACCCAGGTGTCGGTGACGATGCAGTCCGCGCTCTTCACTGCGCTTTCCGGATCGGTGCCGAAGCGCACCAGATCGCTGCCGCGCGCCCAGTCCAGCACCTCCGGGTCCACCGGCAGTTCGCGCGGCGAGGCCACGTCCAGACGGAAGCCGAACTTCACCGCCGCGTGAATCCACGAGGTCAACACATTGTTGCCGTCGCCGGTCCAGGCCACCTTGGCGCCCTTGATCGGGCCGCGATGCTCCTCATAGGTCAGCACATCGGCCATCACCTGGCAGGGATGGGACCATTTGGTCAGGCCGTTGATCACGGGGATGGTGGCGTTGTGGGCCAGTTCCTCCACCATCTCGTGATCCAGCAGGCGGATCATGATGGCGTCGACATAGCGGCTGATTACCCGCGCGGTGTCGGCAATGGTTTCCTCGCGCGCCAGCTGCATTTCGCTGCCGGTCAGCATCAGGGTCGAGCCGCCCAGCTGCCGCGCCGCCATGTCGAAGGAAATGCGGGTGCGGGTGGACTGCTTGTCGAAGATCATCGCCAGGGTGCGGCCGGCCAGCGGCTGGTCGTCATCGGGCTGGCCCTTGGGGCGGCTCAGGCCGCGCGCGGCCTTGCGCGCCTTCGCGTCCTCGATGATGGCGCGCAGCGTCGCGGTGTCGTGGTCGGA
>CAZYGO010000468.1:0-2685 GCA_964647455.1 uncultured Rhizobium sp. | reverse complement strand
CACCTGCCGCGCCGCATCGCGCCCGGCGACGACCACCCGACCCAGAGCGAGGACAGGAAGACGGCGTATCTATGAAAACGAGCTGCCGGCGCGCCCCGACTGCATTGCTCGCGCTGCTTTTGACGGCCGGCCCCGCCGCGGCCCAGACCCTGCCGGCGCCGACGCTGAGCATTCCCCGAACCTCGTCCAGCAGTTTCGACTGGAGCTTCTCGACCGGCATCGACTATGTCGCGGGCAAGTACGGCGCCAAATGCGCGGTGAGCCTCACGAACCTGACCTGCACCACCACGGGCACGACCGTGTTCGAACTTCCCGCCTCGGCGGCGCTGCAGGTGGGCCGCCTGCGGCTGGAAGCCACCGTGCCCTATATCGACATCGAGGGACCCGGGAAATTCGCCGGCAATTTCGGCCTTCCCGTGATCGTGGCACCGGCCAGTAACGAGCCCAAGCACCGTTCCGGACTGGGAGACATTTCCATCGGCGCCGCCTGGCTGATTTCCCGCGAGGGCACGATCCTGCCCGCCATCGAGATCGCCGGTGTCACCAAGCTCCCCACGGCCGGCAGCGGCCTAGGCACCGGCAAGACCGATTACGGCGCCCAGGTAAACCTTTATCGCACCCTGCTGCCCGGCCTGACCGCCTATGGCTCGCTCGGCTATCAGTGGATCGGGGACATCAACACCATCAAGCTGCACAGCGGCGCGCGCGCCACCGTGGGCGCGGACTTCCGATTCGCCCGCCTCGGCGCCGGCGCCATGATCGACTTCCAGCAAAGCGCGTGGCAGGGCGCCAATTCCTATGCGACGCTCAATCCCTACATCACCTGGCATTTCCTGGGCGGGGTCGGCCTGCAGCTCTACACCACCGTCGGCATGACCCATGCCAGTCCCAGCCATGGCTGGGGCATGCGGCTGGTCTTCTGAGATACGCCGTCCTGCTATTAAAGTGTCGGGATGAAAAGCGACCGCTGACAGGCGCCGTCAGTGCTGCTCCTTCGGCACTCGCAGCACGATCCCATCCAGCGCCTCGGTCATGCGCAGCTGACAGGAGAGGCGGGAGTTCGGCTTCACCATCGGCGCGAAGTCGAGCATGGTTTCCTCCATGTCGGTCTTGGCCGGCAGCTTTCCCGCCCATTCCGGGTCCACATAGACCTGGCAGGTGGCGCAGGCGCAGGCGCCACCGCAATCGGCATCAATCCCCGGCACCAGGTGCTTGACCGCCCCTTCCATCAGCGACCAGCCTTCGGGAATGTCTATGGTGCGGGAAACACCATTGTCCTCGATGAATGTCGCTTTGAAGGCCCGCTTCATGCCACCAGGTTCTTCACCGGAATGGAGAGGTCGGCGATGCGGGCCGCCTCCACGGGACGGCCTTCGGCGATCAGCCGCTTGCCGATCATATAGTCCTGGCCGGCATTGACCGCCTCGACCGCCGCGACCTTGCCATCACGCAGATGGAAGACGGAGAATTTGCGCGATGCCGGGTCGCCCCGCATCACCAGCGTGTCGGTGGGCCGCGCCAGCCCGGCGATCTGGAGCTTGAGGTCATACTGGTCGGACCAGAACCACGGCACTTCGCTGTAATCCTTCGGCTTGCCCATTATGGCCAGCGCCGCATGCTTGGCCTGGTCAATTGCGTTCTGCACGCATTCCAGCCTGAGTTCGACGCCTTCGCGGCCATGGTGGCGGGTGCAGTCGCCCGCCGCGAAGATGTCCGCATCGCTGGTGCGGGCATTGCGGTCCACCACGATGCCGTCCTTGCAGACCAGGCCCGCGGCGCGGGCAAGGTCGTCATTGCCCATCACGCCGATACCGACCAGCACAAGGTCGCAGTCATAGACCTGCCCGCCGGCACGGATGCGCTCGACCCTGCCATCGCCTTCGAAGCCCTCGACGCCGGTGTTGAGCTTGAGAGTGACGCCCGCCTTTTCATGCTCGGCGGCGAAGAAGGCCGACATGGCCGGCGAGACGGCGCGGGCCATCACCCGGTCCATCGCCTCGAACACCGTCACCTTGAGGCCGCGCTTGGCGCCCACCGCCGCCACTTCCAGGCCGATATAGCCGGCGCCGACAATGGCAATGCGCGCGCCGGGCAGGAACGCGGCCTGCAGCGCGTCCACATCGGCGATGGTCTTGAGATAGAAGATGCCCGGCAAATCGGCGCCGGGGCATGTCAGCCGGCGCACCCGCCCACCCGTGGTCAGTAGCAGCTTGTCGTAGACAAGCTTGCGGCCATTGGCGAGTTCCACGGTTTTCGCCGTGCGATCTATCGCCGTGGCGGCGGTGTCGAGCAGGACCTCGCAGCCCGCCTCGGCATAGAAGGCGTCAGGCTTCAGGAACAGGCGCGGCCGCTCCAGCTGGCCCAGCAGATAGGCCTTGGAAAGCGGCGGGCGCTGATAGGGCGGATAGGCCTCGTCGCCCACCATGGTGATGGCGCCGGAAAAACCCTCGGATCGCAGCGACTGGACGGCCTGGCAGCCGGCCTGGCCGGCGCCGATGATGACGATTTTCTCGGACATGCCCACGACTTAAACAGTAAAAAAGTGCGGGTAGCACGGCGGGGGACGGCATTGCAAACGGGGCTTTTCCCGGCCGGGCGGCGCGCGTTAGAACAGTCTTCGATGACCGTGATTTCCTCCACATTCCGCGCCGAGATCGTCCTGCCCGACCTGGCGGCGATGGCGGC
>CAZYGO010000467.1:0-2971 GCA_964647455.1 uncultured Rhizobium sp. | reverse complement strand
GATGGCGGCGGCGGGGTAGAGGGGATGGAGGATGTCGCCTCCCTGCCCAGGGTGACGGAGCGGCTGGTGAAGTTGGGCCATACCGAGGCGCAGCTGGCGCAGTTCTGGGGCGGCAATGCGTTGCGCGTGTTGGGCGCGGCGCAGGCGGCGCGCAAGGCGTAGCGTCAGGTCAGCTTCTCCGCCTGGCCTTCCGCCGACTGCTCGCCCGACAGCAGCGCCACCGTCGCCAGGATGCAGCCCGCGCCCAGCCAGTCCACTCCGCGCCAGGCCACGCCCAGCCAGAACACCGCCAGCAGCGCGGCGCTGAGCGGTTCGGCCGAGGCCAGCAGGCTGGTCAGCTGCGGCCCGATCAGGCGCAGCGCCAGGGTATAGAGATAAAAGGCCACCAGCGTCCCGAAGAGGATGACGAAGGCGAGGAAGCCCCAGGCGGTCGCATCCCACTGGCCCTGCATCTTCCACGGTGGAAACAGGAGGGCGAGCGCCACGCCTCCCACCAACATGCCCCAGCCGCCGACGGTGGCGGCGCCATGGCGGCGCAACAGCCCCACCGGCTGGAGGGAGTTGAACGCCGCTGCCACCGCGCTGGCCAGGCCCCAGAACAGCGCCAAGGAGGAGATGGAGAGGACGCCCAGCCTCCCATGCGCCACCAGCAGGAAGGTGCCCAGCATGGCCAGCGCGATGGCGGCCAGCACCCGCGCCCCCGGCATGCGGCGGCCACTGAGCGCCAGCCACAGCGCGATCATGGCGGGGGCGGTGAATTGCAGCACCGTGGCGGTGGCGGTGTTGGAGGCGGCGATCGCCGCCATGTAGGTGAACTGCACCGGCATCCTGCCGACCAGGCCGAACAGGACCAGCGCCGTCGCATCGCCGCGCCAGATCGCAAGGACGGCGCGGCCCTGGCGCAGCGCGGAGAGCAGCAGCAGCGCCGAACCCGCGCACAGGAGCCGCATGGTCACCAGCCAGCCGACATCGACGCCGCGCTGCTGGAAGAGGAACTGGGCGAAGGTGCCGCCGATGCCGAACAGGCTGGCGG
Source organism: uncultured Rhizobium sp. (assembly GCA_964647455.1). Taxonomy (GTDB): domain Bacteria; phylum Pseudomonadota; class Alphaproteobacteria; order Micropepsales; family Micropepsaceae; genus Rhizomicrobium. The sequence goes on along the minus strand of CAZYGO010000467.1, from coordinate 1,938 downwards.
CCAGGATGGCGGCGGCGAATCCGGATCGGCGCATGGCCCGATCATAGGGGGCGGCGGGCGGCGCGCCAGAGCGGGCAGACATGCCGCCGCGAAGGGACTGCCGCGCGCAGCGCGCAGTTGCCGGTCCCCGCCGCCGCGCCTAGCTTCGCGCCATGAAGACCGTGCTGCCCCTGCGCCATTTCCTGCTCGCACTGGCCGTGGTCGCGGTCTGGGGCAGCAACTTCACGGTCGCCAAGCTGGCCCTGCACGACATTCCACCCGTCTTCTTCGCCTTCCTGCGCTTCCTGCTGGTCTTCCTGCCGGCGGCGCTGTTCATTCCGCGTCCCGCCGTGCCGTGGCGGCTGCTGGCGGCCTATGGCGTCATGATCGGCGCGGTGCAGTTCGGCTTTCTCTTCGTCGCCCTCAAGCACGACATCTCGCCGGGGCTGGCCTCGCTGGTGGTGCAGGCCCAGGCCTTCTTCACCATCGGGCTTTCGATGGCGTTGAGCGGCGAGCGGGTGAAGCCGTTCCAGTGGCTGGCGCTGGCGCTGGCCGCCTCGGGCCTTGGCCTCATCATCGTCCATGGCGGGGCCGACGCCACGCCGCTGGGCGTGATCCTGGTGCTGATCGCGGCGCTGGGCTGGGCCGGCGGCAACCAGATCGCGCGCGCCAGCGGCCGGGTGGACATGCTGGCCTATGTCGTCTGGTCCAGTGTCTTCGCGCTGCCGCCGCTGCTGGCGCTGGCGCTGGCGTTCGACGGCTGGCCGGCGATGCGGGCAGGCCTTGCGCATGCCGGCGCCGTCGCCTGGGGCGCGCTCGCCTACCAGGCGGTGGCCAACAGCATGTTCGGCTATGCGGTGTGGGGCTGGCTCCTGGCGCGCTATCCCGCCGCGACGGTGGCGCCGCTGTCGCTGCTGGTGCCGGTGTTCGGTTTCACGGTTTCAGCCATCGTGCTGGGCGAAGCCTTTCCGCTGTGGAAGCTGGCCGCCTTCGCGCTGGTGCTGGGCGGGCTGGGCCTCAACCTGCTCTGGCCGCGCCTGGCCGCCAGGGCATCCTCGGCGTAACCCGTCAGGTCGGCACGTCGCCGAAGAGGCGTTTCAGTTCCTCGATCTCCCACCGGCTCTGCGCGCCGAATTCCGGATTTTGCAGGATACGCTGGATGCCGCCGCCCGGATGCACCAGGCGGATGACCAGCGGCCAGGGCGAGGCATGGCGCGCCAGCTCCACCGCGGGACGGCCCTGCTCCAGCACCGCCGCCAACAACGGCCGCACGGTTCTTGCCACCGCCAGGTCGGCGGGCGCGGTGGTTTCGGCGAGGTGAAGGCGGCGCGCGCCGCTGCGCCCCAGCCGTCCCAGCCATTCATTGTCGAGGTGCCAGCGGAAAGCGGGATTGAAACCGCCCACCGCATCCCACACATGGCGGCGCATCACCCAGCCGGACGGGGTGGGAAAATCATTGACCCGCACCACCTGCCCTTCGGGCGTGACTTCCAGCTGGGTCGAGGAGACGAAGTCGGCACCCGCCAGGCCTTGCAGGACGATGGCGAGGAAGTCGGGATTCCATTCGTCATCGTCTTCCAGGAGCGCGACCTGGGCACCCTCGATCCGCGAAGCGGCGGCGTTGATGGCGGCGGCCTGGGTGGCGCCATCGCTGTTGACGAAGCTGACGCCAAGCCTTTCCGCCAGGCCGGGCGGCGGCGTCACGCCGGCATCGAGGCCGACCAGGATCTGCGGCACCCCGCCCGCCTTCTGGGCACGAATGGACGCCACCGCCGTTTCCAGGAACAGCACGCCGGGCCGCGGCCCTTCCAGCCGCGAGGGAATGAGGATGGAGAAGGACGTCATCCCCGGCCGGCCCTAGATGTCGGCGTAGCAGCGCTTCTCCTTGTCGGCGCCGGGCGTGGTAAGGGCGCCGAAGCGCGCCGGACCGACCAGCTGGGCGTATTTCCAGATCGCGCC
>CAZYGO010000466.1:0-2626 GCA_964647455.1 uncultured Rhizobium sp. | reverse complement strand
CGCATGCTCGCCCGAACCGAGGAGGCGGCTGAATGACCTGGATCGCCAAGCCCAAGCTGCGCCATCCCGCCCTGCCGGTGAACCGGCTGGGCTTCACCCACCGCGACTATGAAGGCTCGATCTCGACCCTCTGCGCCGGCTGCGGCCACGACTCCATCTCGTCCGCCATCATCCAGGCCTGTTTCGAGCTCAACATCGCGCCGCACCGCGTCGCCAAGCTGTCGGGGATCGGCTGCTCGTCCAAGACGCCCGATTACCTGCTGGGGCAGAGCCACGGCTTCAACTCGGTGCATGGCCGCATGCCCTCGGTGCTGACCGGCGCCAACCTCGCCAACCGCGAGCTGATCTATCTGGGCATTTCCGGCGATGGCGATTCCGCCTCCATCGGCCTGGGCCAGTTCGTCCACTGCCTCCGCCGCGGCGTCAACATGACCTACATCACCGAGAATAACGGCGTGTACGGCCTGACCAAGGGCCAGTTCTCGGCCACCGCCGACAAGGGCTCGAAAAGCAAGGCCGGCGGCAGCAACATGGATTCGCCGCTCGACCTGGCCAGCATGGCGCTGCTGGTGGGCGCCACCTTCGTCGGCCGCAGCTTCTCGGGCGACAAGGAACAGTTGGTGCCGCTGATCATGGCGGCGCTCAGCCATCCCGGCCCGGCCTTCATCGACGTGGTCAGCCCCTGTGTCGCCTTCAACAACCATGCCGGTTCTACCAAGGCCTACGACTTCGTGCGCGAGCACAATGAGGCGGTGAACCGGCTGGACGTCATGGAGCCGCGCGAGACCATCACCGTCTCCTATGCGCCGGGCACCAGCGAGGAGGTCAGGCTGCATGACGGCTCGGTGCTGCGCCTGGCCAAGCTGCGCCCCGACTATGACCCTTACGACCGCACCGCCGCGCTGACCTATCTGCAGGGCCGTGCCGCGTCCGGCGAACTGGTGACGGGCCTGATCTACCTGGACCCGGAGGCCCGCGACATGCACGCCAATCTCAATACCGTCACGGCACCCCTGAACCGGCTTTCCGAGAAGGAACTCTGCCCCGGCACGGCCGGGCTCGAAGGCTTCAACGCATCCCACCGCTAGCTGGCGGCTGCCCGCATCGTCATCGCCGGGCGCGCCATACGAGGTAACGCATGCGCCTGTCCCACATCGTGCTGACCATTGCCTGCCCGCATTGCGGCGTTGCCTTCATCCGCGTCGCCAAGTCGGCCAATGCCGACATCGCCGTCTGCCCCAAATGCCACATCTGGGGCCTTTACGAGGATGTGCTGGAGGAGGGCGTGGCCGAGGCGCGCCCCGAATCGCTGGCGCCGGAAATCCGCCTTTATCTCGCGGGCCTGTAGCGGGCCTGGCGCCGCCGGGCGGGCAGGGATTTGAATTTTTTGCCCCGTCCGGCTCGGTGCGCCGGATTAAGTCTTCGCAATCAAGCGGTTGCAAGTTGTCCCTGCCTGCTTCAGGGGCGCTTTGTTCGGCCGCGGTTTCGGGGCATTCTGTCGGACAAAATGCGCCGGGGTCACAGGCTCACGGCGAGAGTTCAGGGGGCAAGGTTTTCATGCGTCATTTTCTGGCCGGCCTGTTTCTCGCGGGTGTCATCGCCTCGCCCGCCTGCGCGCAGTCCCCCGACGCCACCTTCTTCGAGAGCAAGATCCGCCCGGTGCTGGCGACCAATTGCTATGGCTGCCACAACGCGGCGATGGCCGCGCCCAAGGGCGGTGTCATTCTCGACACCAGGGAAGGGCTGCGCGCGGTGCTGGTGCCTGGCAAGCCGGACGAGAGCCGCATCATCGAAGTGCTCAGCTATAAGGACCCGGTGGTGCAGATGCCGCCCAAGGGCAAGCTGCCCGATGCGGTGCTGGCGGATATCCGGCAATGGATCGCCGCCGGCGCGGTGGACCCGCGCGCGGCGACGCCGCCCGCGGTCGCGGCCGCCTCGCCGCAATACAAGGGCATGTCGCTGGAAGAGGGGCGCAAATGGTGGGCCTTCCAGCCGGTGTCGGTGAAGCCCGCGCCCAAGGTCGCCGGTTTTCATGGCGGCAACAAGATCGACAGCTTCGTGCTGGCCAGGCTGGCGGAGAAGAAGCTGGCGCCTTCCCCCAGGGCGGACAAGCGCACCCTGGTGACACGCGCCTATGTCGACCTGGTGGGCTACAAGCCCACCTATAAAGAAGTGCAGGCCTTCGTGAATGACAGGTCGCCCGATGCCTATGCCCGGCTGATCGACCGCCTGATGGCCTCGCCGCATTATGGCGAGCGCTGGGGCCGCCACTGGATGGACGTGGTGCGCTATGCCGAGGACAATCCGACCTCGGAAGCCACCAACCCGCCCTATCCCTTCGCCTGGCGCTATCGCGACTGGATCGTGCAGGCGGTGAACGCGGACATTCCCTATGACCGCTTCGTCAAGCTGCAGCTGGCCGCCGACCTGATGCCCGGCGTCAAGCGCGACGACATGCGGGCGCTGGGCTATCTCGGCGCCGCCCCGATCTACCACCACGACCTGCGCCTGTCGGGCGACGTCATCGGCGGCTTCCTCACCGACGACTGGGACGAGCGCATCGACGCGGTGTCGCGCGGCCTGCTGGGTGTTTCCATCGGCTGCGCCCGCTGCCACGACCACAAAT
>CAZYGO010000465.1:0-5846 GCA_964647455.1 uncultured Rhizobium sp. | reverse complement strand
CCGATTCCACCTGCTCGCGCACTTCCTTCTCGCTCGACACCACCACCATGCCGCGACCGCCCAGCACATAGGAGGGGCGCAGGATCACCGGATAGCCGATGGCATTGGCGGCGGCGATGGTCTCCTCCGCCGTCATGGCGGTGGCGTTGCGCGGCTGCTTCAGGCCCAGCTCGTTGAGCAGAGCCTGGAAGCGCTTGCGGTCCTCGGCCAGGTCGATGGCGTCGGCGGATGTGCCCAGGATCGGCACGCCCGCGTCGCGCAGCGTGTTGGCCAGCTTCAGCGGCGTCTGGCCGCCGAACTGGACGATGACGCCGGCCAGCGTGCCGCGTTCTTCTTCCTTGGCGACGATCTCCAGCACGTCCTCGGCGGTGAGGGGCTCGAAATAGAGGCGGTCCGACGTGTCATAGTCGGTGGACACCGTCTCCGGATTGCAGTTGACCATGATGGTCTCATAGCCCGCATCCGACAGCGAGAAGGCGGCGTGGCAGCAGCAATAGTCGAACTCGATGCCCTGGCCGATGCGGTTGGGGCCGCCGCCCAGGATGATGATCTTCTTGCGGCCGGACGGCTCGGCCTCGCAGACCGGATTGTCGCCGGTCTCGTAGCTGGAATACATGTAGGGCGTAAGCGCCTCGAACTCGGCGGCGCAGGTGTCGATGCGCTTGTAGCAGGGCCGCACCTTCAGGGCGTGGCGCGCCGCGCGCACCTCCTTTTCCTTCACGCCGGCCAGCTTCGCAAGCCGCGCGTCGGAGAAGCCCATGGATTTCAGCGCCCGCATCCCCCTGCCGTCCCTGGGCAGGCCTTCGGCGCGCACCTTCGCTTCCATGACGAGGATGGACTGGATCTCGCCCAGGAACCACGGGTCATAGCCGGTGAGGCGCTGGATTTCCTCCAGAGGAAAGCCGAGGCGCATCGCCTGTGCGGTCTGGCGCAGGCGGTCGGGCGTGGCTTTCGACAGGGCGGCGCGGATGGCGGCGGGGTCGCTGTCCAGCGCGATCTCGTCGAAGCCGGTCAGGCCGGTTTCGAGGCTGCGCAGCGCCTTCTGCAGGCTCTCGGCGAAGGTGCGGCCGATCGCCATGGCCTCGCCCACCGATTTCATCGCCGTGGTCAGCAGCGGCTCGGCGCCGGGGAATTTCTCGAAGGCGAAGCGCGGGATCTTGGTGACGACATAGTCGATGGTCGGCTCGAACGAGGCCGGCGTCACCTTGGTGATGTCGTTCTTCAGTTCGTCGAGCGTGTAGCCGACGGCCAGCTTGGCGGCGATCTTGGCGATAGGAAAGCCGGTGGCCTTGGAGGCGAGGGCGGAGGAACGCGAGACCCGCGGATTCATCTCGATCACCACCATGCGCCCGTCCTTCGGGTTGACCGCGAACTGGACGTTGGAGCCGCCGGTCTCCACCCCGATCTCCCGCAGCACGGCGATCGAGGCCGAGCGCATGCGCTGATATTCCTTGTCGGTCAGGGTCAGGGCCGGGGCGATGGTGATGGAATCGCCGGTATGCACGCCCATGGCATCGATATTCTCGATCGAGCAGATGATGATGGCGTTGTCGGCGCGGTCCCGCACCACCTCCATCTCGAATTCCTTCCAGCCCAGCACCGATTCCTCGATCAGCACCTCGTTGGTGGGGCTGGCTTCCATGCCGCCCTCGACGATGGCGAAGAATTCCTCGCGGTTGTAGGCGATGCCGCCGCCGGTGCCGCCCATGGTGAAGCTGGGGCGGATGACGGTGGGCAGGCCGACCTCGTCCAGCGCCGCCAGCGCCTTGGTGAAGGTCTCGGGCGACAGCTCCGTCACCGGCGCGTTGTTGGCGTCGAACAGCAGATTGCCCTGGCTATCCTTCTTCTGGCGCAGCGTGCCCTTCAGGGTGATGCCCTTGGGGGTTTCCAGACCGATGGCGGCCATCGCCCGCTTGAAGCGCTCGCGGTCCTCGGCCTTGTCGATGGCGTCGGCGGTGGCGCCGATCAGCTCGACATTATGGCGCTCCAGCGCGCCGATCTTGCGCAAGGAGAGCGCAGTGTTCAGCGCGGTCTGCCCGCCCATGGTCGGCAGCAGGGCGAAGACCTTGCCGGGCGGCACATTGGGCCGCTCGCGGGCGATGATCTTCTCGACGAACTCCGGCGTGATCGGCTCGATATAGGTCGCATCCGCCATGTTCGGGTCGGTCATGATGGTGGCGGGGTTCGAATTGACCAGCACCACCCGGTAGCCTTCCTCGCGCAGGGCCTTGCAGGCCTGGGCGCCGGAATAGTCGAACTCGCAGGCCTGGCCGATGACGATGGGCCCCGCGCCGATGATCAGGACGGTGTGGATATCGGTGCGTTTCGGCATCAGCAACTCGCGCGCGTGGACGGACCCGCGCGGGAAGCGCTTCGGACCGGCCTAGGATGTAGGTTAAGGGGACCGTCTAGACGGTCGGGCAGGGCCGCGCAACCCCGAAATTCACAGAACTGTCAGGAGCGCCAGCGCAGCACTTTTTCCTGCACAGGATTCACGAATTCCGTGCCTTTTTCGACCGATTCGGCCCAGGCCTTCTTGACCCGGTGGTACCAGATGGCGGGCTGGTCGGCGTCGGCGATTAGCATCAGATGGGGATCGAACTTCAGCCCCTCCTGCTGCAATTCCACGATCTTGCGGTCATCGGCGATGAAGGTGGGGCCCAGCAGGCGGAAGAAGGGCTTGATGAAGAACATCCAGCGCGGCCAGTACATCACCTGGATCACGTCGGTCTTGCCGGCCTCGCGCGGGGTGCAGACGGTCAGGCCGACCAGGCGGAAGGGCCGCCCCAGCAGCCGGCCCTCCACGATCTCGAAGCGGGTCGAGGGCAGCTCGAAGGTGATCTCGGTGGAAACCTCACCCAGCATGCCATAGGCCGGCTTGATCGGCTTGTGCCGGGTCATGGTGAAGCCCATGGGCAGCGGCGCGTAATGCTTCTCCTTCACCCGCGCCTTGGTCTTCCACCACCAATGGTCATGCACATATTGGGCATGGCAGGGGTCCATCAGCCCGATCACGGCATGGTCGATGTCACAGGGAAACATCTGCGTCTCGTGCCAGCGGATGGCCGCGTCGATCATCGGCACCTTGGGCGGCAGGCCGCGCGCGGCGCCTCCCGCTTTTGCCGCCATGAAGACCCAGATCAGCCCATCCTGCTCGATCACCGGATAGGTGCGCACCCTGATCTTGCCGGGGTCGAGGTCCTGGCCCTCGACCAGCGAGGGGATCAGGCTGCAGGCGCCGCCCGCCTTGAAGCGCCAGCCGTGATAGGGACACTGGACGCTGTCGTCCGCCATCACCGTGCCGGCCGACAGCGGCACGCCGCGATGGGGGCAGATGTCGCGCAGGGCGAACAGCTCGCCGCTTTTCATCCGGCCGATGGCCACCGGTTCGCCCAGCAGCATCACCCGCCGCATGGTGCCGGGGCCGAACGGCGCCGCCAGCGCCGCCATGTACCAGAGGTCGCGCACGAAAAGCCCGGCCCCGGAAGTTCCCTCATTGCTCATGGGGTTTTGCTTAAAGAAGCCCGGGGCCCGCCGCAAGTTTCCGGGTGGCGATCAGGGGCTTGGGCCTCTAAATTCATCCAATGCTTGACCTCATCATCCTGCGACGGGCGGCGATCGTCAGCCTGACCTTCCAGCTGGCGCTGGTGGCGGTCGGCTGGTTCTGGCCCGCCTTCCGGCCGGCCCTGCTGTTCGGCTGCATGATGACCGCGGGCGTGGCCGGGCTGCTCTATGCCCGCGATCTCGCCCGCGGCTTCCTGGCCGGGATGCTGGGCGGGGCGATGGCGGGTGCCGCCGGCGGTGTGGCGGCGGTGACGGCGGCGGGCTGGCTGGGCGAGCAGCCGGAAATCTTCATCCCCTATGGCGCGATGGTGACGATGCTGACCGGCGCGGTGGGCGGCGTCTTCGGCGAACTCGATGCGCGGCTGCGCGCCTACATCATCCGCAAACTCACCGAGCGCATGAAATCCTGATTTTGGGGGAGATATCGGCTGGCCGCTCTCGGGGAAGTCCCGGAAAGGGGCTGGGGGGCTTGAAGTTCCGGAGCCATCCGACTCGCAGCCAGCCGACATGCACAGGCTCGTCCTTGAAATGGGCCGCGGCGTGGTCCAATCGTGACCATTTCTAGGCAGTCATCACCAACAGAAATGTCATTGGAGTTCATGAATGGGACGTATGGTTTCTCCCACCTCTCAAGTCGTTGAATATCTGGCTCGAATCGGCGGGCGGGAAACGCCGGTGCAGACACGCTGCCGCACCGAGACCGAAAAGCGCGCCGATGGCGAGATGCAGGTGACGGCCGAGCAGGCTGCCAGCTTGCAGATGCTGGTCCGCATGACCGGCGCGGTCCGTTGCCTGGAGGTGGGTGTTTTCACCGGCTACAGCGCGCTTGCGGTGGCGCTGGCGCTGCCGCCGCAAGGCAAGGTTGTGGCGCTCGACATCAGCCGGGACTTCACCGACCTGGCGCGCGGCTACTGGCAGGCGGCCGGCGTGGCTGAGAAGATCGAACTGCGCCTCGGTCCGGCCGCGCACAGCCTGGACGACATGATCGCGGCGGGCGAAGGGCCCTTCGACTTCGCCTTCATCGACGCCGACAAGCCCGGCTATGACGCCTATTACGAGCGGGCGCTGAAGCTGGTGCGTCCGGGCGGGCTGATCGCGCTCGACAACATGCTGCTGTCGGGCAGGGTGGCCGATCCGGCCGACATGGACGTGTCCGCGGCGGCGCTGCGGGCCCTGAACGAGAAGCTTTTCCGCGACGAGCGGGTGGACATGGCCCTGACCACCATCGGCGACGGCATGACCCTCTGCCTCAAGCGCTGATCGCCGCCGGCCGCAAAAGAAAAAGCCCGGTGTCGCCACCGGGCTTTTTTGTTTGTAGGCCTCTCGCTGTTAGCGCCTGTTCCCCATGAAGCGCAGCAGGAACAGGAAGATGTTGAGGAAGTCGAGATAGAGCGCCAGCGCGCCCATGATCGCGGCCTTGCCCGCCATGGCGCCGTCGCCGCCCACCGCGTAGTAGGTATGCTTGATCTTCTGGGTGTCCCAGGCGGTAAGGCCGGTGAAGATCAACACGCCCAGCACCGACACCATGAAGGTGACCGCTGCCGACTGGAAGAAGATGTTGGCCAGCGAGGCGAGCACGATGCCGATCAGGCCCATGAACAGGAAGTTGCCGAAACCGGTAAGGTCGCGGCCGGTGGTATAGCCGTACAGGCTCATGGCGCCGAAAGTGGCCGCCGTGACGAAGAAAGTCAGGGCGATGCTGGCGCCCGTATAGAAAAGGAAGATCGAGGCCAGCGAGGCGCCCACCATCGCCGCATAGGCCCAGAAGGTGAGTTGGGCCGTGCCCTCGCTCATCTGCTGGATGCGGAACGACAGGAAGAAGACCAGCGCCAGCGGCGCGAACACCACGACATAGCCCAGCATGGTGGGAGCCATGGCGACGCCCTGCGCCGTCATCACCTCATGATAGAACAGGTTCAGCAGCGCCGGGGTGTTGGCGACGGCATATGCCACTGCACCGGTCAGCGCCAAGGCGCCGGTCATATAGTTGTAGACGCGCAGCATGTAGGCGCGCAGGCCGGCATCATAGGTTGCCGTCGCCGTAGCGGCGCCGCGCGAAAGCCGGTTGTCGAAATCAGCCATGAGTCGTTACTCCCTTTCGAAGCCATTATATCGTGACTAGTTGTGGCGGTATCAAGACCGGCGAAAGGTCAATCTTAACAAGGTTTAAGCCGCTCTGAGGACCCGCGCGGGCCTGACCCCCAGCGCCGCCACCGCCCCCACCAGCCCGAACAGCAGCACCGCCGCCGCCCCGCCCGCCACCGTCGCCAGCGCCGCCGGCA
>CAZYGO010000464.1:0-3826 GCA_964647455.1 uncultured Rhizobium sp. | reverse complement strand
CTGCGTCGATCAGCACCCACTTCTTTTCGATCTCGGAAGGCTTGGCCGAGTAGGTTTTCATGGCGAATTTCTCTTGAAAGGACGGGCGCATATACGGATTTGTCCCCGCAGCGTCAACCCGAATGTCGGAATGACGGGCATTTTCTTTATGCGGTATCATGATACCGCACCCGGTGGGCGACGTTACACTTCCCGTACCCAACCGCAAGGGGTAGTCTTTGCCCGATAAGGTGATTCTCTGGGACGACCCGGACAACCCTGAGGGCGGTATGCAGTTTCGGCTGACCTATGAGGGACCGTTGCTGGGAAGCAGCAACGACAAGCCGCGCGCCTCCCATAAGCATGACATCCGAATGAAACTGCATCCGCAACTGAAGCGGCAGTGGGATGTCCATCTATGGCTGGCCCAGCTAAAGGGGCTCCACTATCCCGACTATCAAATGGCCATTTCCGGGCAGACGATCCACAACCCGGCTTGGCGGCAAAACCCGACTTACATGGAACACCTCTGTGCAAACCATCAGGCCCATAGCCGGAACTGGGCGCCACTCGTCGCAGACGACATGGGCCTTACGTGCGCGGTGGATATTCTTTTCCTGCGCCCCGGCGCTCGCGGGGGCCTTCTGAACCGTGGCGATATAGACGGGCGTATCAAGACGCTGTTTGATGCCCTGGCGATACCGCGCAGCAGTTCGGGGCTTCCAGACCCGGAGGGAGAGCCCATCTACGTCCTATTGAGCGATGACCGGCACATCTCTCACGTTGGAGTGGAAACGGATGAGTTGCTAGAGCCAACCTCTGCGACGCCAAGCCAGAACGATGCGCGCGTCATCATCACGGTCAACATCAAGCCACTGCGTGCTAACTTTCTTTGCGTTGGCTTTTCGAGCCTGTAACGGCTTTGAGCACACGGTCAAAATCTGCCGGTTTCTCGCTGGCACCGACTTCGGCAGCCATGTCCACAAAGCGCTTATGACGCTCCGCGTCGGTAAGTTGACGTTTCTTCTTTGATTTTTCGGCAGTCATTAGCCCATCCAATGGCCGCGTGGCTCGCCGCGCAGCTTGCGCATTTCATCAAGTAAGCGGCTCTGTTCTTTATCAATGGCTTGGAACTCGGAAGAGTCCATTCCATTTTTGACCAGTATTTCAGCGCCGCGATTAACCGCGTCTCGATATGCCGCATAAAGGCGTTGATATTGCTCGCCCTCTTCGGGACTAAGAACCTTAGCCATGGTCATTTCCCTTTCTTTCGGTGCCACGCCTTTTGCCCCCAAAAGATACGCTTGAATGGGGTCACTTCATAGCCGCGCCGGCGTCGCCAGCGAATGAACGCCAGCACGTTTTGTTTAAAGGTTTTAGGCTCCCGTAGACCTGCGATATGTGAGCCGCTTACCCTTGGTGGCCTTCAAGGCAGCGTCGGCACGGCTCACGTCATTAAAGCCCATCTTCTCACGATGGTTTGCGCGGAAATCGAATTCGGCAAGGTAGCGGTCCAGATGCTGCTCGCCACAGTGCTGATAAACGCCGACCATGCCCCGCTTAAAAACGGAGAAGAACCCTTCGAGGGTGTTGGTGTGGACCTTGCGGCCATTCTGGCCCAGGCCGACATAGCTGATGCTGTGATCCACAAACTCATGCTTCTTGGCGATGCCGAGGCCGCGATAAATCTGCGAGCCATCGGTATGCAGGATGCTTTCGGGATGGACATTGGCAGCCAGCACTTGCTGCGCGGTCATCTTGGTAACGTCCAGAACGCGGCGGCTGCGGATTTGGCCACCACGCTCAACGAGGGACATAACCTTCATCTTGTGGGCGTAGCCGCCAGCCTTGCGGGTCAGCTTGCGCTTGCCGTCGCCCTTGAGCAGAAAAGTTTCATCGGCCTCGACAACCTTGCCACGGCCACCGAGCGGGCCAGCGTCCGAACCGGGGGCGAACACTTCCCGGATGCGATGACCGAGGAACCAAGCGGTCTTCATGGAGCAATCCAGCATCCGCTGTATCTGGCGGGTGCTGATGCCCTTCTTGGAGGCGCAAAACAGGTGGATGACCTGAAGCCATAGGTGAAGCGGCAGGTGGCTGGACTCAAAGATGGTCCCATGGCGCACGGTGAAGGGCTTACGGCAGCCGTAGCACTTGTGCAGGCCGATCCGGGTGGTCTTGCCGTTCATGGGCCGTACGGGCTTCCCAGAGTCGCAGAAGGGGCAAACCGGGCCGTTGGGCCAGAGGGCGGCTTCCACATAGGCGAACGCCGCTGCCTCGGTCTGGAAGTGGGGGGCGTTCAGGACGGACTTGGCCATGGGCCGGGGCTTTCGGTGACTACCCCTGCAATCTAGACCTCGTGGCTGGGTATGTCAAGTGTAACATCGCCACCCGGTGGGCTCGTCACTGGAAATGCGGGCGAAGCGGGCTAGATTGGGCCCCGAGGAAACCAGAATGAATGCGCCCGCCGAAGCCCCGCTGCTCCTGGCCGCCCTGGACGGGGGCGTGCTGCGCCTGACGCTGAACCGCGCGCGCCAGCGCAACGCCCTCTCCAGCGCCCTCATGGTGGCCCTCCAGGCCGCCCTGGACGCCCCGGCCGCCGGGGCCCGGGTGATCGTGATCGCCGCCGAGGGGCCGGTCTTCTCCTCCGGCCACGACCTCAAGGAACTCAGCGCCCGCCGCGCCGACCCCGACCGGGGCGCCGCCGCCTTCGCGGCCCTCTTCGCCCAATGCTCGGCCCTGATGCAGGCCATTGTCTGCCATCCCCTGCCCGTCATCGCCGAGGTCCAGGGCCTGGCCACCGCCGCCGGCTGCCAGCTGGTGGCGAGCTGCGACCTCGCCGTCGCTTCCACGGCTGCCGGCTTCGCCACGCCCGGCGTGGATATCGGCCTGTTCTGCTCCACCCCGATGGTGGCGCTGTCGCGCAACCTTTCGCACAAGCCGGCGATGGAAATGCTGCTGACGGGCGAGCCCGTCACCGCCGAGCGCGCCCGCGAGCTGGGCCTGGTCAACCGCGTGGTGGCGCCCGAGCTGCTCACCGAAACGACGATGGCGCTGGCGGCGAAGATCGCGTCGAAGCCCCACGCCACGGTCAAGACCGGCAAGGAAGCCTTCTACCGCCAGCGCGAGATGACGCTGGCCGGCGCCTATGACTATGCCTCCCGCGTCATGACCGAGAACATGCTGGCCGCCGACGCCGAGGAAGGCATCTGCGCCTTCCTCGAAAAGCGCCCGCAGAGATGGTCCTGATGTTCCAGCAGCTGTTGCGCACCCTCTCCGCGCCGGAAACGAAGGCGCCCACCGATCTCAGGCTGGCGGTGGCGGTGCTGCTGATCGAAGCCGCCTATCGCGACGATGTCTTCCAGCCGGAGGAACGCGACGTCATCTTCCGCCTTCTGCAGCACAAATTCGCCCTCACCGCCGAGGAAACCTCTTCCCTGCTGCGGGCCGCCGAACAGACCTGCCGCCAGAGCGTGCAGCTCCACCCCTGGACCAGCGCGGTGATGGAACAGATGACCGAGGCCGACCGCATCCACCTGGTCGAGATGATGTGGGAGGTGGCCTATGCCGACGGCGTGCTCGATCCGGAGGAGGACGCCCTGATCCGCCGCATGGTGAACCTGATCCACATCACCGACCGCGACCGCATGCTGGCGAGGAAGCGCGTGGTCGAACGGCTGGGACGCAACTGATGCCCGCCTATCCCGACAGCCTGATCAAATCCATCCTGCGCAGCGTCAAGACCATCGCCATGGTGGGGGCCAGCGGCAATGATATCCGCCCATCCTATTTCGCCATGATGTATCTGTTGAACAAGGGCTACAAAATCATCCCGGTCAATCCGGGT
>CAZYGO010000463.1:0-6012 GCA_964647455.1 uncultured Rhizobium sp. | reverse complement strand
GGTTTTTCGACGAGTTCGACCGGCTGGAGGAGGTCTTCCCCGCCGCCAGCTATCAGTATGTGCTCTACGGCATGGGCTTCCGCAGCGAGGTCGCGGCGCATGACAATGAGGCCACCCGCGGCATGGCCGACGGCTATCTGCGCGAAAACGCCATGCTGACGCGGAAGATGATGTCGGGGCTGCCGCGCAATCGTGAGCTGGTGAAGAAGATCCAGGAATTCGGGCTGCAGGCGGTGTAACATGGCAAACATCACGCTGCTCAACCGGCAAACCCATCGCGATTTGCGTGTGCATGCGGGCGCCTCGGCCCGCTATGGCGACAATCAGCGCTTCGTCCCGGTGATCGTTGGCGAGTTTCCGCACCTGGTGGCGCATTATCCAATCCTGCTGACCAAGGACAGCGACACCGGCGGCTTTTTTGCCGGCGCCATGCTCGGCTTCGACGAGGGGGAAAACCTGTTTCTCGATGCGCGCGGCATGGAGACCTATCGCCCGCTGAACCTGCAGCGTGGCCCCTTCTTTACCGCGGGCGGCGATCTGGCCATCGACCTGGACAGTCCGCGCATCGGCGCGGGCGGCCGCAACCTGTTCGACGATGCGGGGGAGCCGACCCAGTATCTGCAGAGCATCATGGCGCTGTTTCGCGACCTCAACCGCGGGCTGGAGCAGACCAAGCTCTTTGTCGAAAGGCTGGCCGCGCTGAAGCTGATCGAGCCCGTAGACATCAATGTCGCTTTCGACGATGGCGACCGGCGCACGCTGACGGGCCTTTATACCGTCAACCAGGACGCCCTGCGCCAAGTGCCGGACGCCACCGCGCTCGAACTTTTCCGCAATGGCTATCTGCAACTCATCTACCTCATGGCGGCCTCGCTGAAGCAGGTTCCGGTTCTGGCACAGCGCAAGAACAACGCGCTGCTGAAGGCCGGTGGTGGCTTCGCCGTCGCATGATGGCGGCGGCTGAAATCGACGCCGCGGCCGGGGCGGCATCTTCCCTGCGCGACGCGATGGGGGCTTGCAGGCCGGCGGTGCTGCGCGGGCTGGTACGCCACTGGCCGCTGGTCGCGGCTGGCAAGTCGCCCCGTGCCTTCCGCGACTATCTCGGCCGCTTCGACGCGGGGCGGGAGATGGAGGCCTTTTTCGGCGAACCGTCCATCGCCGGCCGCTACTATTATGGCGACGACCTGACCGGCTTCAACTTCGAGCGGCGCCCGATGCCGCTTGGGGCGGCGCTGGATGTCATGATGGACCATCTGGGCAGGCCAGGAAGCCAGACGGTCTATGCGGGTTCGCTGCCGGTCGAAGATTATCTGCCCGGCCTGGCGCTGGAAAATCCCATGCCGCTGCTGCCGCCGGCGGCACAGCCCCGCATCTGGATCGGCCACGCCTCCAACGTCTCCTGCCATTACGATACCGCCGACAACCTGGCCTGTGTCGTGGCAGGGAAGCGGCGCTTCACGCTCTATGCGCCGCATCTGATCGCGGCGCTGTATCCCGGCCCGATCGACCACACCATGGCCGGCCAGCCGGTGAGCCTGGCGGCGGGCGCGCCGCCCGGCGATGCGCGCTATCCGCGTTTCGCCGAGATCCGCGACCAGGCCCAGGTCTTCGAACTGGAGCCCGGCGATGCGCTCTACCTGCCGAAATTGTGGTGGCATCAGGTGGAGGCCACCGCCCCATTCAATGGGTTGATCAATTACTGGTGGGATGCCTTCGCCACCGGCCCGGATGCGCCCTATACCAGCCTGTTGCTGGCGATGATCACCATCGCCGAACGGCCGCTGGAAGAGCGGCGCGCCTGGAAGGCGATGTTCGACCACTATGTCTTTCGCGAGCGGGGCCATCCGCTCGCGCACCTGCCAGAGGGCCAGCATGGCGTGCTGGGGCCGCTGAAGCAGAATTACGGCAAGCTGCGTGCACGCATCATGTACCTGCTGCGCGGCGGGCATTAGGGAGCCACGACATGCATTCTTCCGTTCATGCGACCGAGAACATGCTGTTTCTCACCCTGCTGCAGCTGATCGCAATGATACTTGCGGCGCGGCTGGGCAACCAGCTTCTGCGGCGGCTGGGGCAGCCCGGCGTGATCGGCGAGATCGTCGCCGGCCTGCTGCTGGGGCCCTCGCTGTTCGGGCACTTCTTTCCGGATGCGGCCGTTTTCCTGTTCGGCGCCAAGCCGTCAGAGTCCATCGTGGTCATCAGCCAGATCGGCCTGGTATTGCTGATGTTCCAGATCGGGATGGATTTCGAATTTGGCCACCTGTCCAGGCGGCGCAACCGCAACGCGGTCATCGGCGTTTCCGCCGCTTCCATTTCGATTCCCTTCGCCCTCGGTTTCATTATCGGTCAGGTGACCCAGCCCGTGCTGGCGCCGCAGATTGATGCCCTGGCCTACAGCCTCTTCTTCGGCGTGGGGCTAGCCATCACGGCGGTACCGATCCTGGGGCGAATCCTGCGCGAATTTGACCTGACGCGGCAGGAAATCGGCGTGGTGGCGATCTCGGCCGCAGCCGTGAACGACGTTGCCGGCTGGATTCTTCTGGCCGGCATTTCCGCCTATGCCGCGGCGAAGTTTTCCGCCGCGAATATTTCCTGGCAGATGGCCGGCGTTCTCGGGCTGGGCGCGGTCGCCTGGCTTGTGCTGCGGCCCGTGGTGAACCGCCTGATCGCGGCCTATCCGGTACGGGACAAGGAAGTTCCCGCCAATCTGATGATGGCCGTGATCTGCCTGATCTTCCTGATGGGCATCTGCACCTACTTCCTGGGCATCTTCACCATTTTCGGCGGCTTCCTTGCCGGCCTGCTGTTCCACCAGCACAAGGCCTTCGTCGAGGCGTGGCACCGCCAGGTGGGACGTTTCGTACTTGTGTTCTTCCTGCCGGTGTTTTTCACCTTCACCGGCTTGCGCACCAACGTGCTGGGACTGGCCAGCAGCAGCGACTGGATGTGGCTGTCGCTGGTCCTTGCGGCCGCGATCGGTGGCAAGGTCGTGCCGGTGTATCTTGCCGGCCGCTTCACCGGCTTCGACCACAAGGAAGCCGCCATTCTCGGTTCGCTGATGAACACGCGCGCCCTGATGGAGCTGATCGTGCTCAATATCGGCTATGACATGGGCTTTATTCCACAGAAGGTGTTCACCATGCTGGTGATCATGGCGGTGGTAACGACCGTCATGACCGGGCCGCTGCTGCGCGTTCTCCTGCCACGCGCCGGTTACGTCATTCCGGTCGGGGTCGAAGCCTGATTGCGCCTGACGCCCGGCCCCGTGGGTGAAATGACCGAAGACGCCGGCGCGATCCTGGCCCATTAAGGGCCGCAACGCTGGCGGACAGGCCTTTTACGCCGAGGCGCGCTGCTGCGGCGCCGCGGATTGCCAGGATTGCAGCGCCGAACGCGATGCCGCGATCTGCGTGGCCAGGCGAGAAACCTGTTCGGCGATCTTTTCCGGGGATACGCCATCGCGGCAGGCATGCTCCAGATCGCGCGCCGCCTGGCTGGCCTGGGCGGCGGCGACATTGCCGGCGAGGCTGACCATGATATGGGCCTGGGTTTGCATCCCGGCCATGTCGCCTTCGGCATGGCAGCGCGCGATCGCCGCAAGATGGGTCTCCGACGCCTGCAGGTAGAGCGTAACGAGGGAATCGACCTGTTCGCGCGTCAGTGTCGCGAGCATGCCCTCCAGATGGGCCCGGCAGACCGGCTGCGCGGCATCGCCCTGCGGCTCGCCGGATTCGGCTTCGGCCGTGCGTGAACCGGCCAGGTCGCGGATCTTGCCCAGCAGCACATGGGGCTGGAAGGGCTTGGGGATATAGTCGCTCATGCCCGCGGCCAGATATTCCTCGCTGACGCCATTCATCGCATGGGCGGTCATGGCGAAGATCGGCGCGCCACCATGCGGGGCGGGCAGCCCGCGAATGCGGCGTGTCGCTTCCACGCCGTCCATTTCGGGCATCTGGATGTCCATCAGGATGAGGTCGAAGGCCTGGCGCGTGGCGGCTTCGACCGCCTTCAGGCCGTTCTCGGCCAGGGTGACCTGGTGGCCGTCCTTGGCCAGCACGGCCAGTGCATATTGCTGGTTGATCTGGTTGTCCTCGGCCAGCAGGATTTTCAGGCCTTGCTGCGGCACGGCGGGCGATGGTGCCGGCGCCGTCACTTTCGGTTCCGGTTCGCGGCTGCCATAGGTGTTGGCCAGCACGTTGAACAGCTCCTTCTGGCGAACCGGCTTTTCCAGCACGGCATCGAGCTTCAGCGCCGCACGACCCTGGATCGAGGAACGGCCGCCGGACGAGACGATGATGATCTTGGTTTCCGAGAGCGAGGCGTGCTCGCGGATGCGCATGGCCAGCGACTCGCCGGAAAGGCCCGGCATCATCTGGTCGAGAAAGACGATGTCGTAGGGACGGCCGCTGTGCCAGGCCCGCTCCATGGCCCCGATGGCCGCGAAGCAGTCGGTGAGGGTGGAGACCTCCATCTGGAAGCCTTCCAGGATGCGGCGCATGATCTCGATATTGATGTCGATATCGTCCACCACCAAGGCCTTGAGGCCCTTGAGATGGTTGGGCATTACCGCCCGCTCGATCACCACGGTGCGCGACCGGGCGAAGGGAATGGTGAACCAGAAGGTCGAGCCGCGGCCCAGTTCGCTTTCCACCCCGATCTCGCCGCCCATCCGCTCGACAAGCTGTTTGCAGATCGCCAGGCCCAGGCCGGTACCGCCGAAGCGGCGAGTGACCGAGGAGTCGGCCTGGCTGAATTTCTCGAACAACCGCTGGCGCACATTCTCCGCCATGCCGATGCCGGTATCGCGAACCTCGAAATGCAGCGGCACGCCGCCGTCTGGCAGCGGGTGGGCGGCCAGCTTGACCTGGACCTGCACAGCAACCGCGCCCTTCTCGGTGAACTTGATGGCGTTGCTGAGAAGGTTCAGCAGGATCTGGCGCAGCCGCGTGGGATCGCCGCGATAGACGCCATGCGCGTCGGGATCGACGCAGAGCGCCAGATCTATGCCCTTTTCGCGGGCCTTGGCGGTCATCAGCTCGGCGGCGCTTTCGACCGTCTCCGACAGGTCGAAGTCGATGACCTCGATTTCGAGCTTGCCCGCCTCGAGCTTGGAGATGTCGAGCACGTCGTTGAGCACCGCCAGCAGCGACTCACCGGAATCCTGGATGATTCGCAGCAGTCTTTTCTGCTCGCCGTCCAGCGAGGTGTCGCCGAGCAGATGCGCCATGCCCAGAATGCCGTTCATCGGGGTGCGGATCTCGTGGCTCATATTGGCGAGGAATTCGGATTTGATCCGGCTCGCCGCTTCGGCCGTTTCCTTGGCGACCTGGTTCTGTATCAGGGCGGAGGCGAGATTCTGCCGCTCCAGCGCGCCGTCGCGGAAAAGGCGCAGCGCTTGGGCGAAGCGGCCGATCTCGTCGCGGCGGTTTTCGTAGGGGATGTCCATCTCGAAATGGCCGGATACGACGTTTTCCATCGTCCTGGTGATGGATTTCAGCGGGCGTATCACCCGCAGGAAGATGATGACGGTGGTGAGCGAAGCCAGGCACAGGGACAGCAGCATCAGGCCGATCGCGCCATAGAGGTTCTGTTCGGCGATGCGGGCCCGCATGGCGGCGCGCTGCTCCGCCAGGTCCAGCGCGATGGTGGAGATCGCCAGCGTGCGGTCCAGCGCCGGATTGGAATCCTCGTACCATTGCTTGAGGGACGTCGCGGGCGGCTGGCCGGCCAGCCCACGCGCGATTGCCGCCGTCCGCTGGACCTCGTAGCCGCCATAATAGGTATTGCGCGCGCTTTCGATGGCTTTGCGCAGGGCGGCCGGCAGGCGATAGGAATCCTGGTCCGCCTCGACCGCCTCCCAATGGGCCTTCATCCGGCCGCTGCTGGCTGCCAGGCTGTCGGTCACCGCGGGCGTGGGCCGGGCGGCGCCGAAGATTGCATTGGCGACAATTAGCCGGTCGACGCCGCCATCGGTGCGCGCGCGCCAGGCCAGGTCGCTGATCTTGAGCATCT
>CAZYGO010000462.1:0-3941 GCA_964647455.1 uncultured Rhizobium sp. | reverse complement strand
CACGTCCTCGAAACGGTCCACGCGCCGCAGCGGCGGGAACAGCTTCATCCAGATCGCCACCACCGCCAGGGTGCCGATTCCGCCGACCACCACGGCCGGCACGGTGCCCCACCAGGCGGCGGTGGTACCGGATTCGAATTCGCCCAGTTCGTTCGAGGCGCCGATGAACAGCATGGAGACGGCGCTAACGCGGCCGCGCATGGAATCGGGCGTCGCCAGCTGGATCAGCGTGCCGCGGATATTGACGCTCACCATGTCGGTGGCGCCCAGCATGAACAGGCAGAACAGCGACAGCGGAAACCAGGTGGAAAGCCCAAATCCGATGGTCGCGGCGCCGAACGCCGCCACCACGGCGAACATGGTGGCGCCGACATGGCGGCGCAGCGGCCGGCGCCCCAGGGTGAAGGCCATGGCGAAGGCGCCGGCGGCAGGGGCGGCGCGCAGCACGCCCAGCCCCACCGGCCCGACCTGCAGGATGTCGCGGGCATAGACCGGCAGCAGCGCCGTCGCCCCGCCCAGCAAGACCGCGAACAGGTCCAGGCTGATGGCGCCCAGGATCACCGGCCGCGCCCGGACGAAACGCACGCCCTCGGCGACGCGCTCATAGCGGCTGGCCAGGGACTGCTGTGGCGTGAAGCGCCGCCCGCCCAGATGGCGCACGATGAAGGCGGCTGCCTGGAACAGGAGGAAGCAGAGACCATAGACGATGGCCGGATGTCCGAGGGCATAGAGAAAGCCACCCATCGCCGGCCCTGCGATCACCGCCGCGGTGAAGGCGGAAGCCGCATAGGCCATCGCCCGGGGCAGTTTTTCCGGCGGCACCAGGAACGGCAGCAACGAGGAACCGGACGGCGCGGAAAAGCCGCGGCCCGCCCCGAACAGCACCAGAACGCCATAATACATCCACGCCTGCTGCACCTTCAGCAGGGTCAGGACCACGAAGACCAGGCTGCAGAGCGAAAGCAGCCGCGCCGCGATGCTGTAGACCTTGCGCTGGTCGTGGCGGTCGCTGATGTCGCCGGCCGGCAGGGTGAGCAGGAACATGGGGACGAACTGGCACAGCCCGACCAGCCCCAGCGCCAGGGGTGTGCGCTCCATTTCGTAGATCTGCCAGCCGATCGCCACCGACTGGATCTGCATGGCGGCGGTGGACAGGAAACGCGAGGCGACGAAGAGATGGGCGTCGCGGTCGCGGTAGACGGAATTTGCGTCCTGCATGATCGGCCCGCGCTCTAACATGGGAGGGGGCAAAACAACAGGCCGCGCGGCACATGGCTGCCTTTTTGCGCGCGCGCCCCGCCGGGGCTGTGGCCCTGCGCCCTCGGCACATGCCATACTGCGCCATACTGCCCTGCTTGAAATCTTCATCCGCCGGCCCGGCTTCTGGACTGTCCTGCTCGCCGCCGCCCTGCTTGCCGCGCCGGCCTGCACGGCTGCGGTCGCGGCCGACCTCACCATCCGGGTGGAGAATGTCCTGCCGGCGGGCGGAACCCTACGGCTAGGCCTCTATGACGCGGCGGGCTATCCGCGCGACGATTCCAACCCCGTCGCCGCCGCCGATGTCGCCGCCACGCCCGGCGTCACCATCGTGACCCTGCGCAACATCGCGCCGGGCACCTATGCCATCCAGGCCTACCAGGACGTGAATTCCAACGACAAGATGGACACCTCCTGGATCGGTCTGCCGCTGGAGCCATTCGGCTTTTCGCGCGACGCCAAACCCTTTCTCAGCAAGCCTTCCTTCGACGCGGTGAAGTTCGCCGTGACGGCGGAAGACACTATGCAAGTCATCCATCTGCAGAATCTGACCAGGAATTCGCCCGCGGAAAAGGCACGCGACAATATTCGCGCGCGTCAGCGCAAGTGAGATGAAAATGCGATTGGAAAAGACGACATGTCGGGCATGGGCGGGCGCCGCCCTCGCCCTGTCGCTGCTGGCGCTGGCCGCCGGACCGGCGCGGGCCGAAGGAGCCGCCTTCGAGGACTTCAAGTTCACCGGCACGCTGGGGCTCGAATATTCCAACGGCAGCTATGACACCAGCCACAACACCAATGTCGAAATGGCCCTGCCGGTGCTGAGCATGGAGACCGGCGACTTCAAGCTCACCGCCAGCATGCCCTATCTGCGCATTTCCGGCCGCGGCCTGCTGATCTTCGATGCCGCCGGCAACCCCATCATCGTCAACCGGCGCACGACGCTGGCGTCGGTCGCCCGCACCGGCTTCGGTGACCTCAACCTCAGCGCCACCTACACCCTGCCCGCCTCCATGCTCGACGGCTTCGAGGTCAAGCTGACAGGCACCGCCAAGCTGGCGACCGCCTCGGTGCGCCGCCGCCTCTCCACCGGCCAGACCGATTTCGGCATCAGCGCCGACATCTCCCGCCAGTTGGGCAGCTGGGGCCCCTTCCTCACCCTAGGCCATCTCTGGGCCGGCCGCTCGCCGATCTACACGCTCTACGACACGACCTCGGTTTCAGTCGGCACCAGCTACGAAATCAGCGACGATCTGGTGGCGGTGGCGTCCTACGACTATGACAGTTCGGGAAACCGCTTCATTTCCTCGTCCAAGGACCTGTTCGGATCCCTCAGCTGGGTGCGAAGCAACGGCATGACGCTCACCGGCTATGGCACCATTGGGTTGAATTCCGGCAGCCCGGATGTCGGCGCCGGTATGCTGGTCTCCTACGGGCTGAACTGAAAAACGCTCGGCAAAGGCAGGAAAGAAAAAAGGCCCGAACCGGCGGTTCGGGCCTTTGCCGTTCCAGCTCGCGGCGGATCAGTTGAGCTTGGGCTCGAGGGTCTTGCAGGCCGCGATCAGGCCGCGCACCGCATCGGCGGACTTGTTCAGCGCCGCCTTCTCGCTTTCGGTCAGTTCCAGCTCGACCACCCGTTCCACGCCCTTCTCGCCGATGACGCAGGGCAGGCCAACATAGAGATCCTTGATGCCATAGGCGCCGTCGACATGGATGGCGCAGGGCAGCACCCGCTTCTGGTCCTTCAGATAGCTCTCCGCCATCTGGATGGCGCTGGTGGCCGGGGCGTAATAGGCCGAGCCGGTCTTGAGCAGACCGACGATCTCGGCGCCGCCATTGGCGGTGCGCGTGACGATGGCGTCCAGCCGCTCCTGGGTGATCCAGCCCATCTTCACCAGCTCCGGCAGGGCGATGCCCGCCACGGTGGAGAAGCGCGGCATCGGCACCATGGTATCGCCATGGCCGCCCAGCACGAAGGCGTCCACATCTTCCACCGAGACGTTCATCTCCTCGGCCAGGAAGTGGCGGAAGCGGGCGCTGTCCAGCACGCCGGCCATGCCGACGATCTTGTTGTGGGGAATGCCGCTGAACCTCTGCAGCGCCCAGACCATGGCGTCGAGCGGGTTGGTGATGCAAATGACGAAGGCATTGGGAGCATGGGCCTTGATGCCCTCGCCCACCGATCCCATCACTTTCAGATTAATGCCGATCAGGTCGTCGCGGCTCATGCCGGGTTTGCGCGGCACGCCGGCGGTGACGATCACGACATCGGCGCCGGCGATGTCGGCATAATTGTTGGTGCCCGAAAGCCTGGCATTGAAGCCGTCCACCGGGCCGGACTGGGCGAGATCGAGCGCCTTGCCCTGGGGCAGGCCCTCGGCGATGTCGAAGATCACCACATCGCCCAGCTCCTTCAGGGCCGCCAGATGGGCCAGGGTGCCACCGATCTGTCCGCCGCCGATCAGGGCAATTTTCTTGCGAGCCATGGGGTATCCTTTCAGGATGGAGCCGGAATTGTGCGGCTGCTAACTAACCTCTGCCGCCCCTCCCGGCAAGGCGGCAAATGGGCCACCGCGCGCCGCCGCAATTGACAGTTGCGGAACGGCGAATTCTCCTAGCCCGGTGGCGGGCGGCAAAGCGTTTCTGCTTGAGGGCGATGATGCCGCGCGCTTCCAGAAGGACGGGCG
>CAZYGO010000461.1:0-5287 GCA_964647455.1 uncultured Rhizobium sp. | reverse complement strand
AGCTGCTGGGCGACCAGGTGCTGCTGCGCGATCTTTACGGGCTGGATTTCAAGCCGACCCTGCAGGCCCATGAGCTGCCGTTCGGGCCCGGCTTTCATCCCGGCGAGGATGTCGCCGACGAGCGCCGCCTGATCGCCGATGCCGACGTCTATGCCCTTGTCTATCCTTTGTGGCTCAATGCGCCGCCGGCGATGATGAAGGGATATCTGGAGCGGGTCTTCGGCTATGGCTTCGCCTACGGAAAGACCGGCCAGGGATCGCAACCGCTGCTGAAAGGCAGGAAGCTCATCAGCATCTCCACCTCTGGCGCGCCGGTCCAGTGGGTCCGCGAAAGCGGTGCCTTTGACGCCGTGCGGACCCTTTTCGACCGCCATTTCGCGGAAGTCTGTGGCCTGACGGTGACCGATCATCTCCACTTTGGCGGGATCGTGCCGGGAATCCGGGATGACGCCGTTCAACGCATGGCGGGCGAGGTCGCCGATGCCGTGCGCAGGCATTTCGGGAGGACGAGATGACATTGATGCGAATCCGCCTGGAACTGGCGCGGACCGAAGGCTATCCGGAAGGTGATTGCGGCCAGGGCTATGAATTCGTCGTACCGTTGACCGACAAGGGCCAGATTGACGCCCATGCCTGGCGCAAGGCCAGGGCAGCCTGCACGGTGCGCCAGTTCGAGGCGGGGGCGCCGGTGCGCCAGGGTCTGGTACGCCATGTCGGACATGGCTGGCGCTTCGACTACGACCATCTGTCGGTCCAGGATGACGAAATCTTCTTCAAGCTGGACCGGCACGTCCTGGCGCCAGGTCGCTATGTTTCGATCCGGGAGCCCAACGGCGGAACGCGGCCCTACAAGGTGGTGTCGGTCCAGCCGGCGGCCGTGCCGGCGGAAACGGACTCCTGACGTTCTCGGCATGGTGTTATCCATGACCGCAAGCGCGTGGTGATCCTCGCACCCAATCCTGCGCCGATAGCCGATTCTCTTCGGTTCAGTGGGAAACCAGCGTGCAGCGATCGGGCGACAGGAGCAGATCGGTGGTGACGCCGCCGAATATCCATTCCCCGACCCGGCTGCGGCCATAGGCGCCGGCGACCAGGAAATCGCAATTCTGCTCGTCCAGCAGACGGTGCAGGCACTCCACATCGGAACCGTCATTGACCTTGACCAGGGACGTCGCCGCAATGCCGTGACCCAGGAGCCAGGTGACGACATCATGGGTTCGGCATGCGGCATTGTCGATATCGGCCTCATGGGCAACTTCGGCAATGGTGACCTTGGCGGCGCGCCGCAGCAGGGGCAGCGCATCGGCCACCGCGCGGCGGGCTTCGCGCCTGTCCTTCCAGGCGATCACGGCATGGCCCAGAAGGCACTCGCGGATATCCGAGGGCACCAGGATCACGGGCCTGCCGGACTGCATCACAAGGTCGCCGATGTTGGTCCGGCGCGTTTCACCCATCAGCGCGCCGCCAATGTCCGGCGCGGTGACAAGGAAGTCGGCCGCGCGGCACTGGCCCGCCAGATAATCGGCGATCTCCTGATAGGTCGCCGCCGAGCGGAAAGAAAGGCGGCCGACCTTGAGGTTGAGGAAATTGCGGAAGGCCTGCTCGGCTTCCCTGGTTTCCCTGCGGATTTCCGCGATGTCGGCCTGCACCAGATCGCCGGCATAGGGGGCTTCGCCGAAAGGCTGGATGGGCTGGCAGGCGGCTACCCCGATCACCGAGGCGTTCAGCGTGGCGGCCAAATCCGCACAGACCGCCAGAACGGCATCGTTCTGTCGGCTGGTTTCCATGTGGCAGAGCAGGGTGGGGTGGTCCATGGCATGAGGCTCCCAAAAGCATACTCATGCTCCCCCACGCGCGTGCCCGGCACGTTGCGGCAGATCAAGCCCGGGCGGGATTGTTTCGCAAAATGCGCTGGGCCCAGCCGCGCCACCCCGGCATGGCTGGCGTCGGCTGGTCTCGCAACCGGTATTCCTCGATGAAGCGCGGCCGGTAATAGTTGCTGAAGCGCAGCCAGCAGGGGGTGACGAGATAATAGCTGTTGCCCGGCCAGTTCTCGTCCGGCGATTTGAGGGGAAAGGCCGCGAGGAAGGCGTCACGGGCTTCTTCGAGGCGCCGACCCTCGAGAAGCGCCGCCATGCCTTCATATTGCAGGGTTTCCTGCCCGCCGCCGATGACCAGCGCCACGCGGGGGTCGCGCTCGATATTTCCCGATTTCCGGGTCTGGCTGGTGGTTTCGAATACCAGGGACAGGTCGGGCAGAACCGCGATATTGATCAGGGCGGCCTGGGGCTGGCCTTGCGGCCCCGTCGAGGCGATCACGCCCAGCGGATGCTTTCGGACAAATTCGACCAGCTGCGATTTCTTGGCTTCGGAAAGATCGGCCATCTTTGCCTCCATTTTGATATTGCGGCAGGAATGGGGGGCTGGATTTGATATGACGCAACGCCGGCACTGTTTGGGTATATACCCGTTTTCCGGAAGATCGGGGCATCATGATTGACCTGGAGACGCTGCGGCGGCTGGCGCTAGCCATCGCCATCGGGCTTCTGATCGGCATCGAGCGCGGCTGGCAGCTGCGGACGGAAAAGGCCGGCCGGCGCGTGGCCGGCATCCGTACCTTCACGCTTGTCGGCCTGTGCGGCGGGGTCTGTGGCCTGCTTTCCGGCGACCGGCTGGAGTTCCTGGCCATCGCCTTTGCGGGCTTCGGGCTCAGCTTCGCCTTGTTCGAAATCCAGCATATGCGGGTGACGCGCCGCTACTCGGCGACGGACCTCGTGGCGGCGTTGCTGACCTTTGCGCTGGGAGCCTATGCGGTGCGGGGCAGCATGACCGCCGCGGGTGCCGCCGCCGTGGTCGCGGCCGTGTTGCTGGCGGAGCGGCGCGTTCTGCATGGCTTCGTGCGCCGTCTGACCTGGCCCGAGCTGCGCGCCGCGCTTCTGCTGCTGGTCATGACGGTCGTGCTGCTGCCGGCCCTGCCGGACCGGCCGATTGACCCCTGGGGTGCCATCAATCCCTATCAGATCTGGCTGATGACGGTGCTGATCGCCGCTGTCAGCTTCAGCGGCTATGTCGCGATGCGCGTGGCGGGTGAGCGCCGTGGCCTGCTTTTTGCCGGCGTGGCGGGCGGCCTGGTCACCTCGACCACCGTGACCTGGACTTTCGCCCGGCTGGCGAAACGGCAGGACAGCATGCGGCTGGAGGTCGCCGCCGCGATCCTGGCCGCCTGGATCGTCTCCCTGCTGCGCATGACGGTCGTTGCGCTGCTGATCGCGCCGGTTCTGATGCGGGCGCTGGTCCCGCCCATGGCGGCGGCATCCCTGATTTTGTTGCTCCCCGCGGGCGCCTGCTTTATCCGGGCGGGGCGATCGCCCGGCCACCCGCTGCCGCTAACCAATCCGTTCGACCTGGTGGCGGTCCTGAACTTCGGGGCGCTGTTGGCCTCGATCATGCTGTTCGCCAAGTTGGCGGGCGCCTGGTTTGGCGATGCGGGCCTTTCCGCGTTGGGCGCGGTTTCGGGTTTCCTCGATGTCGATCCCATCACCCTTTCCATGGCACGGCTGGCGCAGACCGGCAGCGCGCTTCCGTCATTCGCCGCCACAGTCATGCTGCTGGCGGCCTTCACCAACGGCGTCGCCAAGGCGGTGCTGGGCACGGTGTTCGGCGGCTGGCGGCTCGGCCTGATGCTGGCGGCGGCGATGGTGGCCGCCAGCGCCGGCGGCCTGATCCTGATGATCCGCTAGGCTATTCGATCTCGCAAGGCTCGCTCAGTTCGTGGCTCGAAAGGCAGACCGCCTGCCAGAAGGGCTGCACCAGATCCATGGTGCGATCGATCTCGCGGCGCAGCGCGGTGGAATCGGTGACGAAAGACAGCGCCGTTCCATAGACCGGAGTCTTGCACAGGGCGCTGCCGATCAGCTTGCGCCCGCAGGCCAGCCGCTGCTGGCGCCAATATTCAAGGCGCACCTCCGCCAAGTGCCGCTTGGCCTGCGGCAGTTCGGCGTCTTCCCAGCCAATGGAGAAGGCGGGTCCCAGCTTCACGCCCAGGATGGAGGCGGTACGATCCAGCATGGCGTCCAGGCGCCCCAGCTCGATGGTGCGCAGGGTTTCATCCAGATCCTCAAAGCCTGACGGGTTGCCCGGACGGCCAGGCTGGTGGCTTACCAGCACCAGGGGCTTGGCCGACGGGCGCAGATCGGCCGGCAGCGGGCAGGGCGCGCTGGCATCGCGGCAGCTGGCAGGCAGTATGCGCTGCAGGATGTAGATGTCATCAATGTCGGGGGCGATCTGGCGCGCTGCCTGGATATCGGCCCTGGCATTGGCCATCTCGCCGACCTGCAGGCTGGCGAAGCCGCGGCCGAACAGGGCTGTCGGCCGGTCGCCATCATTGACCAGGGCGCGTGAGAAATCCTGTATCGCGGTCCGCCAGTTTTTCTGCTTCAGCCGGACCAGCCCGCGATTCTGCAGCGCGGTCGCAAATTGCGGCGCGATCTGCAATGCGCGGTTGCAATCGCGCAGCGCCAGATCGAGCCGGCTGCCTTCGCCGGCGCGCGCCCAGCAGCTGGCGGCAAGATAGCGGATATCCTTCGGCGCCAGGCGCAGGGCGGCCTCGAAATGCGGGATGGCCTCGGCAAAGCGCCCCTGACCGGCCATGGACTGGCCATAACCCGCCAGGTTTTCCGGATCCTTGGGCTCGAGCCGCATCGCGGTATGGAAATCCTCTTCCGCCCGGTCGAAGCGATGCTCAAGCAGATAGGCAAGGCCGCGGAACTTGTAGCCCAGCGCCTCATCCGGCAACGCGGCGATCAGGCCGGTGCAGGCGGCCTGCGCCTCCTGCGGCTGGTAGGCGAAGACCGCGGCGACGCAGACGAAGGCATCCTGCATGGCCTGATTCATCGCTTTTTCGTTCATGGCCGCGCCGGACTTGCCGGCAGGCGCGGAAATCGGAATTCCCGACATCGCAGGCAGTGCGCCCAGCGTCAGCAAGCCCAGGCCAAGCGCGGCGCGGCGAAACGAGTGTCTCATGACGATTTCTCCTTCGCCAAAAGCATGCACCATCGGGACGCTGACGCCTTGATCCGGCGCAAAGGCCTCAGGAAACCCCGGCCAGAAGCGCCATCCGCACCAGTTCCGACAGGCTTCCAGCGGCCATCTTGGTCATGACATTGGCGCGGTGCACTTCCACGGTGCGGGGGCTGAGACCGAGATCATAGGCGATGGTCTTGTTCGGATGGCCGGCGAGCAGGCCAGACAGCACCTGCCGTTCCCGCTCGGACAGGGTTTCCAGCCG
>CAZYGO010000460.1:0-2522 GCA_964647455.1 uncultured Rhizobium sp. | reverse complement strand
CTTTACTTGATCGGCGCGGGCGGCGCCGGCGGCGCGGCGGGCGGCGCGGGCATCGCCGGCATCGGCGGCATCGGCTGCGCATACAAAGGGCGCGGCGTCGCAAAGGGTGCCGGCGCGGCGTCGGGCGAGAAGGGGCGGACGGTGATGGTGCGCCGCGCCCGGTCCATCGCCGCATCGATCTGCGGCTGGACCCGGACCATCGCCTCGCGGACGCGCTCCTCGATATGGGCGTCCTCGATGGCCTTGCGGGTTTTCTCGTCGAGATGGGCATCCGCCAGGGCCTTGGCGATGGTTTCGCTGATCCGGGCATCGGCCAGCGCCTTGGCCACGGTCTCGCTGACATTGGGGGCCGCCGTCACGGTGATGCTCCGGGACCCATCGCCGGTGCCGGTCAGCCTGTCGCGGCGGAAGATCTGCGCGCCCTCGCGCGGGGTCTGGGCATCCTGGCGCGCGGCGTCCGCGTCGCGCCCGGCCACATCGGCGGCGTTGTCGTCGCCCTGGCGGGTGCGCCGCACGGTGACGACGCCGTTGGTGCTGGTTTCCGCTTCCTGGGAGGCAGACGCATGCGCTTGCGCCGTGGACGGCGTGGCCTGCGACAGACGCAACATCCGGTCGGCGGCGATGCGGCGCGCGTCCGCCGCGATCCGGTCGGCATCCTCCTTCACCTTGGCCGCCTGCCCCGCCACCTGTGCGGCCTGGCTGCGATACTGGTTGCGCTTGGCCTTGTCGGCCTCGGCCTCGGCGCGGGCCCTTGCCATCCGCGCCACGTCGTCGGCGCGGGCCTTGACCGCATCCACCTTGACGCCGACGTTCCGCTGCACGTCCAGGGTCTTTGCGACATCGAGCTCGACATTGTTGTCGGCATTCACCACCCGGGGCGTGAAAGGCGCCGGCGCGGGCGTATCCTGCGCCACCGCCAGGTCGAAGCGCGCCGCCCCCAGCAGCAGCGTCGCCGCCAGGCCCAATGTCACCGTCTTGGCCATGTCCATGCCCGTCACTCCCTTGCGTGAAGAATTGTTTTCCAGCACCGCCTGCACGCGCTCGGCCAATGGCGGTCCCGCCATGGCAACACCGGGCGCGACGCCCTGACGTTCCGCCGCCAGGCTGACCAGTTCGGCGGCATAGGCCGACGGCGTCATGCCGCCCGCCAGCACATCGTCGTCGGCGGCGATTTCGGCGTCGCGCCGAAGGCGCCTGAGCGCCAGCCAGAGCAGCGGATTGAACCAGTAGAGGCCGCAGACCAGCCGCGCCAGAAGCTGGCTGGCCGCGTCGCGACGGGCGACATGCGCCGCCTCGTGCCGCAGCACCGCTTCCAGCCGCGCCGCCGGCCAACTTTCCGCCGAACGCGGCAAAAGCACGATGGGGCGCAGGATGCCGAAGGTGGACGGCCCGTCCTCGCCGCGCGCCAGCCGCACGGCGCAGCGGGTCATGGTCTCGCTGGCGAAGGCGGCGCTCTGCCGGCGCAGCCGCGCCAGCCCCAGCCCACCGACGCCAAGACGCAAGGCCTGCCAGCACAGGCCCGCCAGCCACAGCGCCACCAGCAGAAGCACGATGTTTTCCGGCGTGAAGAGCGCCGGCGGCGCGGTCGCCACCACCGGCGCGGCATCCAGCGGCGCCGCCACGGGCGCGGCCGCGACATGCTCGACGATCAGGCGCGGCGGCAGCAGCAGCGCCACGAGGGGCAGCACCGCCAGCACGCCGAACATCGTCGCCCAGACCAGGTGACGCAGCGCGGCGCGGCGCAGCGGCGCCGTGATCGCCAGGCCCAGCAGCGGCAGCAACAGCGAGGCCAGGAAACATTCGCCCGCGAACAGCAGTGCGCGCAGGACCAGGAGCCCGCTCATCGGCCTTCCTCGCGCGCCTTGGCGATCAGCTTCGCCAGCCGGTCGAGTTCCTCGCGGCTGATGCGGCTGTCCTCGCCGCTCAGCATCGCCGCCACCGCGTCGCTCACCGAATTGTCGTAGAAGGTCTTGAGCAGATTGGCGAAGGCGCGCTGGCCCATCTCGCGCCGCGCCACGCGGGGCTCATAGACATAGCGGGTGCCGTCGCTGTCATGGCGCACATGGCCCTTCTTCTCCAGGATGGTCAGCAGGGTGCGGATGGCGGTGTAGCTGGGCGGATCGGGAATCTCGGCGTGGATCTGCGCCGCGCTGGCTTTGCCCAGCTTGTAGAGCGCCGCCATGATCTCGCGCTCGCGCCGGCTATGGCCGTCCTCGGAGGTCTTGCCGTCCTGTCCCGTCTTCTTCCTGCTCATGCCAAAAAATTGGCACGAGTCTCTCCGCCTGTCAACGGCGCCGCAAATCGCATCTGCAAATCCGCCGCTCGCGCATTATATTACCGCCATGGCCCACAATAACGGCATGTTGCCCCGCAAGGGGAAAGGCAAGGCGTCTGCAAAGGGCGCCGAAAACACCGCCAAATTCGCCGCCGCGATCCAGGCCGCCGCGCCCATCGCGGCCGATCCCAATATCGACCCCGCCTATCTGGCGACGCCGATCGGCCAGTTCGTGCCGCACCGCCCC
>CAZYGO010000459.1:0-2972 GCA_964647455.1 uncultured Rhizobium sp. | reverse complement strand
CGGCTTCGGCGGCCGTGGCGAAGGGGCGCGCGGACGCGGGGAAGGATTCGGGCGCGGCGAAGGCCGTGGTGAAGGGCGCGCCGCCTTTGCCGGCAGGCGCGGAGGCGGCGGGCGTGGCGGCTTCGAAGGCCGTGGCGGGCGCGGCGCGCCCGGCGGACCGCAGATCTTCGTCGATCCGGTGACGGGCAAGGTCCTGGCCAGTGTGACCCCGGCGCCTTCGCCGCTGTTCGGCATCGCCCATCAGCTGCACGAGAACATGATGCTGGGACGCCAGGGCCGCACCCTGGTGGGTGCGCTGGGCATCGGCATGCTGTTCCTGGGGCTGTCGGGTCTTTACCTGTGGTGGCCGAAATCGGGGCAGTGGAAATACGCCTTCATCGTGCGGCCTTCGGCGCGCGGAGCACGGCTCTATCGCGAAATCCACGGCGCTTTCGGCATCTGGTTCCTGGTCGTGTTCCTGGTGGTGACGGCGACCGGCCTTCCCCTGGCCTTCCCCGGATTGCTCGGCGGACGTCCGGGCCCCGGCGGTCCCGGGGCGCCGGGCCGCGGCGAAGGACCGCCGCCTGCCATCGCGCAATTGCAGGGCCCCGGCGCGCCGCAGGCGATCGAGGTGCCCGAAGGCGCGACCGCCAGGCCGCTGGCCGATCTGGTGGCGGCGGCGGAAAAAGCCGCCGGCCTGAAAGCGGCGTCCTTGACGGTGCCGGCACGGCCTGACCGTCCCGTCACCGTGACCATGGCGCGGGAGGAAGAAGACGGCCCGCCGGTCACCGCCACCGTCAATCCCTATACCGGCGAGGCGGCGATGGCGGCGCGGCCGCAACTGCCCGCGCGCCGCAGCAGCCTGAGCATCCGTGGCCTGCATGCCGGCGAAGGATTGGGCCCCATCTACAAGGCGCTGGTCTTCGCCAGCGGCTTGCTGCCGCTGCTGTTCGTGGTTACGGGCTTCTTGATGTGGCTGAGGAAGCGCCAGGCGCGCCGGGCGGTGCGCGCCTGACGGCTCAGTTCAGGCTCGCCGAAGCGCTCGCCACCTTCTTGGCGGCGCTGGCGGCCTGGCTGTTGTAGTAGCCGAGGAAACGGCGCGGCTGGTGCGCGTCATACGCTTCCAGATTGTGGGCCCAGCGGTAGCCGATGGATTCATAGAGCAGCTCGGCGCTGACGCTGACGGGGCCCCGCGCCTCGGACAGCGGCACGTCGTAGCGCACGATGTCGCCGCCGCCGGTGAAGTCGGCATCGCTCTTGGCATCGCCATAGACGCCGATCTCGGCGTCGGCCGTGGCCTTGTCGAAGCCCTTGGGCAGGATGCGGTTGTCCTTGAGATAGTGGGTGGCGAAGAGCAGGCCGGTGGTAGGGCGGTTGCGGGTATCGCCCATGATGGATTCGTAGATCTGGACCTGATCGGCGCTGGTGATGCGGGCATAGTGCGGCTCGAACTTCAGCGGATCGGAATCATTGTCGTTGCCGGCGATGGAGCCATCGGGGCGCGGCGCGCCCGACTCGAACAGGATGCGTCCGGCGCCATCCTTCACCGTGACATGCAGCCAGGCGCGGCGCGCCGGATAGCCGGTGGGGAATTTGTGGCCGGTGCGGCTCGTCACCTGCACGTCGAAGGCCAGGCGGCCATTCTCGCGGCGGGGCGCGGAGAGCGCGAGGCTGGCGGTCTGCTGGGCCAGCAGCGCTTCGCTGCGGCGGGCCGAGGCATCCAGTTCCTCGGGCAGCGCCGCCAGGCCCAGCTCGGCATGGTTGTTCTTCAGCATGTCGAGCAGGAAGGCGTTGCCGCCGACAAAGACGTGGCGCATGACGCCGTCATGCAACTGGGCATGGGTGGAGGTGATCGGCGCCTGCCCCTTTACCTCCGGCATGTGGCAGGACTGGCAGCTCTTGGCCTCGGCGGCGTTATCGGCATAAACGCTGTGCTGCCATTCCTGGTAAGGCACCTGCTCGGGCAGCGAACCGGCCGGCTTGCCCTGTTCGTCGAGCGCGTCGGTCAGCAGCGTGTGGCAGGAAGCGCAGAGCGCCGAATCCTTCACATGGTCGGCGCGCTGCGGCACATAGCTGGTGGCGGAATTCATCAGGCGCTTGCGGCCCTCGTCCGGGTCGTCGAACGGCCCGAAGATCAGCCGCTCCTCCGGCTTGCGGACGAGATCGATGAGATAGCCACCGTCCAGGCTGGAACGGTCGTGCAGATTGTCGGGCTTGATCTGGTGACAGAGCGTGCAGGACACGCCGTCTGCCGCGAGCGTCGCCTTGGGGTCGGGGGCGCGGTCGAGCTCGCCTTCCGGCTCCACCATCGCCGAGCCGTCGCTGATGCGGGAAAGATATTTCAGCACCTCGCCCTGGAGTCCCTCGGCGCGCGCCTGGGTGCGCTGCATCGGCATGTGGCAGGTCGAGCATTTGTCCTGGATGGCGGCGCTGGCCATCGGGTGGTCCATGGTTTCGCGCACGATCGAGGCCTGCCAGTAGGGATCGCGCGAGGAATTGGCCATCACCGAAGCCCGCCATTGCGTGCCGATGGAAATGTCCTCGCCGTCCGGCGCCTTCACCTGGCTGTGGCAGGACATGCAATGGTTGGACGTGGCGAAGAGAATATGATCCACCGGCACGGTGCCGGAAACGCCTCCGGCTTCCAGCGCGGCGACGCGATGCGCGGCGGCGGCGAAGAAAATGGTGACGCCGGCACAGGCAGAGAGCAGAAGCCATGCGTGCTTGCGCGTCATTCTCATTTGCAGACATCCCAGCAGTCGCCAGCAGTTAGCAACGGCTGCGTACTTGCGTCAACGCGAGGCTTCTCGCTAACTGTGGCGCGCATTCATCGCGAGTGAGATCGCCCGTGGCGTTCCGTTCCAGCCTCTTGCACACGACGTTATT
The DNA here is from genome assembly GCA_964647455.1 of uncultured Rhizobium sp. Taxonomy (GTDB): domain Bacteria; phylum Pseudomonadota; class Alphaproteobacteria; order Micropepsales; family Micropepsaceae; genus Rhizomicrobium. The sequence continues at coordinate 107 of CAZYGO010000459.1, read as the reverse complement.
CGTCTTCGGCATCGGCTTGGTGTTGCCACTGGCAATTGCGACCAAGCCGCAGGCGCAGGAAGCGCTGGATGGACGCAAGCTCTTTCAGGAAAACTGCGCCGCCTGCC
>CAZYGO010000458.1:0-3847 GCA_964647455.1 uncultured Rhizobium sp. | reverse complement strand
GCTGGTCCTGTTGGCGGCCGCCCGGCCAGCGCCGCCGGCCCAGCAGCAGCCCGCCCGCCCCAGGGCGCCCGCCCTGCACGTGCGACGCCAGCGTCCGGCGCCGCGGCCCGAAGCCGCCGCCGAGGTGCTCGCCGACGTCATCCCGCGGGAGCCCAGGCCCGAATTCACCTACAATCCGCGCGCCCTGCTTGACGGTCCGACAGTGACCGCCCTGCCCGGCGCGCTGCTGATAACCCAGCAATAACGGCGGGAGGATCACATGCGCAGGCACGCCATGGCACCAATTCTGGCCCTGTGCGCGGGGCTGCTGCCCGGCGGGGCGATGGCGGCGACGTTCGATGGCCGCTGGACAGCCGAGATTCCGGCCCAGGGCAATTGCGCCAATACCGGCACCATGGTGCTGATGGTGCTGGACGGCGACATCCAGGGCCAGGTGCGCAACCCGCGCGGCAATGTCGGCGTCGTCGGCAAGGTCGATGCCGACGGCAACGGCACCATTACGGTCGCGCGGGCCGGACAGGGCACCATCCGCTTCAGCGGCGACCGTTTCGAGGCCGACTGGCCCAACAACAACTGCAACCGCCATGCCGGCGGCGGCCGCGCCCCGGACGAGCGCCAGCAGAACGCCGCCGTGGCGGCACGCAAGCAGCACCAGGACAGCTTCGCCGAGCTGGTGCGCCGCGCCAATGCCGGCGAGACGGTGGACTACACCAGGCTGCGCGCCGATTATGTCCATAACGAGAACTGGGATTTCTACGGCACGCGGACGACGCCGCTGATGAACCAGGCCAACCTGGCGGCGCGCGGCAAGGATTGCCAGCGCGCCCTGCAGATCACCGCGCAGATCCTGGGCTTCGACTTCACCATAGACGGGGCCCATGCCATCCGCGCCGAATGCCTGAAGGATAGCGATCCGGCGCGGGCGCGGATCGAGGAGGCCATCGCCGACGGGCTGATCCATTCGCTGATGGATTCGGGCGACGGCAAGAGCGAGAAGACCGCCTATGTCGTCGTCACCCAGCGCGAGGAGGCCGATGTCCTGGCCAACCGCCGCATCCAGGTCCGCACCAAGCAGACGGCGGCGCATGGCAGTGACGGGCGCACCTTCGACATCATCGAGGGCGCGATGGTGGGCGTGGACTATGCCACGCCGGTGACCGTCTATTTCGATATCGGCAGCTTCGACACCGGCCGCGAAAGCAAGCGCGTCGCCGTGGCGGCCGCCGCTGCCGCCGTCCATTGAGGGTAAAAGAGATGATGCGCCGATTGCCGGCCTTGCTGGGACTTCTGGGGCTGCTGCTGGCGGAGCCCGCCCTGGCGGCGCCGTTCGACGGCAAGTGGCTGGCCGACCTGCCGGCGCAGAACCGGTGCAATTCCACCGCCACCATGGCGCTGACGGTGCTGGATGGCGCCGTGATCGGCGAGATCCAGACTGCCGACGGCGTCGGCCAGATCAGCGGCACGGTGGCGGCGGACGGCACCGCCGCGTTGCGTATCGCCGGACGCTATCCCGCGACCGGCCATTTCGGCCCCGATCATTTCGACGTCACCTGGTCCAACGGTACATGCCTGCGCCATGCCGAAGGCGATCGCGCCCCCGATGCGGCGGCGCAGGCCGCATCGACCGCCGCCCGCGCCGCCCATCAGGCCGCCTATGCGGAGCTGGTGCGCCGTGCCAAGGCGGGCGAGAAGGTGGACTATGCCAAGCTGCGGGCCGAATTCGTCTATGACGAGAACTGGGACTTCTATGGCGAGGCGGCGATGGCGATGCAGGCCCAGGCCACTGCCGCCGCCCAGGGCAAGGACTGCGCCGGCGCGCTGCAGAAGGCGAGCCAGGCCCTGGCCAGGGACTTCACCCTGATCAATGCCCACCGCACGCGCGCCGACTGCCTCGAGGACCGCGCCCAGTCGCGCATCGAAAGCGCCGTCGCCGACGGACTGGAGGATTCGCTGATGGACAGCGGCGACGGCGAAAGCCAGAAGACCGCCTACAGGGTCAGCGTCATGCATGACGAGGCGCGCATCCTGGGCAACCGCCACCTGGTCGAGCGGGCCCGGCAAAGCGGCATCCGCAGCAGCGACGGCCATTATTACGACGTGGTCCAGGCCCAGTCGCAGCGCAGCCGCGGGCTGCAGACGGTCTATTTCAATGTGGACGGCTTCATTGCCGGGCGCGATTCCCGGCGCGCCATGCTGGCCACCGCGGCCGCCGCGGTGCATTGAAGGCTCAGCTTTTCCTCGAATAGCTCTTCGTCCGCATGGTCACGAGTTCCTCGGCCGCCGTTGGATGCAGGGCGATGGTGCGGTCGAAATCGGCCTTGGTCGCGCCCATGCGGATGGCGATGGCGGCGGCCTGGACGATCTCGGCGGCGTGATCGCCGAAAATGTGGCAGCCCAGCACGCGGCCGTTGGCGGAATCGACGATCAGCTTCATCAGGGTGCGCACCTCGCGCCCGCCCAGCGTGTGCAGCAGCGGCCGGAAGGTGGATTTGTAGACGTCAATGGCATGGCCCAGGCCCAGCGCCTTTTCCTCGGTCAGGCCCACCGCCGCCAGTTCCGGCGTGGTGAAGACCGCGCTGGGCACATGCGCATGGTCGGGCCTGGTGGGATTGTTGCGGAAGGCGGTTTCCACGAAGCACATCGCCTCATGGATCGCCACCGGCGTCAGCTGCAGCCGGTCGGTGACATCGCCCACCGCCCAGATGTTGGGGGCGCTGGTGCGAGAATAATCGTCAACCTTGACCTCGCCCTTGCGGCCGAGCTCCACCCCCGCCTTCTCGACATGCAGCGCCATGGTGTTGGGCTTGCGGCCGATGGCGACCATGATCTGATCGGTTTCGATGGTATTGTTGCTCGCGCCGCCTAGCGCCGACGGCCGCGCATTGTCATGCGCGGCCTGCTGGGCGGTCGCGCCTGCGCCCTTGCTGGTTTCGGCATGGAGGCAATCGCCGCGCTTTTCAATTTTGGTGAACTCACAGCCCAGCAGCACCTCGATGCCGCGGGCCTGCATCGACTGGCAGAGCGCGTCGCGCATGTCGTCGTCGAAGCCGCGCAGGGGCTTTTCGCCGCGATAGACCAGCGACACATGGCTGCCCAAACCGTGGAAGATGTGGGCGAACTCCAGCGCGATATAGCCGCCGCCGGCGATCAGGATGCGCCGGGGCAGTTCCGGAAGATGGAAGGCCTCGTTGGAGGTGATGCAGAGTTCGCTGCCGGCGACGACATGGCTGGTGCCGAGCTCGCGGGTCGGGGTGTTGCCGGTGGCGATCAGTATCTTTTCCGCCGTCACCCGCCTGCCGGCATTGAGCAGCAACAACGTATGCGGATCCTCGAACACGGCGCGGTCGCCGAAGACGGTGACGCCGGCCTTTTCCACCGTGTTGCGGTAGAGCCCCTCCAGGCGGGCGATCTCGCGGTCCTTGTTGGCGATCAGCCGGGCCCAGTCGAAGCGGCAATCGCCGAAATCCCAGCCATAGCCTTCGGCATCCTTGATGTTCTCGGCGAACTGGCTGGCATAGACCAGCAGCTTCTTGGGGATGCAGCCGCGGATGACACAGGTGCCGCCCATGCGGCTTTCCTCGGCCAGGGCGACGCGGGCGCCGGCCAGCGCCGCCATGCGGGAGGCGCGCACGCCGCCGGACCCGCCGCCGATGACGAAAAGGTCGAAGTCGTAGCTGCTCATGTTGGCGGAACCGCGCTTTCTGGCTATAGCCTTAGCCGAGGCCTGTTCGAGTCACAATGCAAAGGGCAATGACGGCTATCCTGGCGGTCGCGGCGGCATTGCTGGTGTCGGGCTGCGTGCTGTCGGATTCGCTGCGACAGAACAACGTCTTTTCGGTGTGGAGCG
>CAZYGO010000457.1:0-4150 GCA_964647455.1 uncultured Rhizobium sp. | reverse complement strand
CAAGGGCCAGCTCAGCGACGAGGAGATCGACCAGCTCCTGGTCTATATCCGCCTGCAGAGCGGCAACCTGCGCGCCGCCGCGCCCTTCGTGCCCGACCCCAACGGCCAGGTGCTCAAGACCCAGAAGGCGACGGTGAAGATCGAGGTCGTCGCCACCGGCCTCGACACGCCGTGGGGCGAAGCGTTCCTGCCCGACGGCCGCCTGCTGGTGACCGAACGGCCCGGCCGCATCCGCATCATCACCAAGGACGGCCACCTGCTGCCCGACGCGGTCAAGGGCACGCCGACGCCCTGGGTCCGCCAGGATGGCGGCTTCTTCGACATCGCCGTGGCGCCCGACTATGCCAAGAGCGGCTGGATCTACCTCTCCTATTCCGAGATTGTGCCGACCTATAACGGTCCGATGCCCGAGCCCGGCGTCGCCGGACCGGGACGCGGCGGCCCGCCGCTGCCGCCCTCGATGACGCGCATCGTCCGCGGCCGCATCAACGCCAACAATGAATGGGTGGACCAGCAGGACATCTTCAAGGCGCCGGATTCCATCTACACGCCCAGCATCATCCATTACGGCTCGCGCTTCCTGTTCGACGGCAAGGGCCACCTGTTCTGGACGATGGGCGAGCGCGGCGACATGACCAACGCCCAGGATCTCTCCAACCCGCTGGGCAAGGTCCATCGCATCAACGAGGACGGCTCGGTGCCGAAGGACAATCCCTTCGTCAATCTCGGCGGCGCCGATCCCACCATCTGGACCTATGGCAACCGCAACCCCGAAGGCCTGTCCTTCGATCCGCGCAGCGGCCTGTTGTGGGAGAGCGAGCACGGCCCGACCGGCGGTGACGAGCTCAACATCCTGGAAAAGGGCAAGGACTATGGCTGGGGCGTGGTCTCGATGGGCAGCCAGCCCGGCATCACCAAGCAGCATGCGCCGCTGATGGTGGACCCGATCACCTATTACACCCCGACCATGGGCCCCAGCGGCATCCTCTTCTATACCGGCAACCGCTATCCGGGCTGGAAGAACAGCCTGTTCGTGGCGGCGCTGACAGGCCAGAGGCTGCTGCGCTACGAGGTCAATGGCCGCAAGATCACCAATCAGGAAACGATTTACGAGCAGTTCGGCCGCACCCGCCAGGTGATCACCGGTCCCGATGGCCTGCTTTATATCCTGATCCAGAACCCGACCGGCCGCGGCACCAATATTCCGGTGTTCGGCGCGGCGCCGGGCATGGTGATCCGGCTGGTGCCGGAGACGGGGAAATAGCAGCGGCCGGCCGCCCGCAAAAGGATGGCGCCGAAAACGAAGCGCACGTAATCTCCCGCCGGCGGGCGATTTCACTCCTGTCCCGCCAATCAACATCAGGCGGACAGAGACCATGCGAACCTACCGTGCCCTTCCTTTCCTGGCGCTTGTGCTGTGCGGCGCGGCCGCCATGGCCGCCGCCGCGCCATCCCGGCCGCAAGGGCCCTGCGATATCTACGGCGCGGCGGGCACGCCCTGCGTCACCGCCCACAGCACGGTGCGCGCGCTTTCGGCCTCCTATAACGGGCCGCTCTACCAGGTGAAGCGGGAATCCGACGGCAAGCTGCTGGATATCGGCATCGTGCGGCCCAGCCTGCGGGATGGCGGCGGTTACGCCGACGCGGCGGCGCAGGACCGCTTCTGCGCGCAGTCGCTCTGCGTCATCAACCTGATCTACGACCAGTCGGGCAAGGGCAACGACCTCAAGCAGGCGCCGCCGGGCCCGCTCTATCCCGGCCCCGCCAAGGGCGCCTTCGACGCCCAGCCCATCGCCGACATGGCACCGATCACCATCGCCGGCGGCCACAAGGCCTATGGCGTCTACATCATGCCGGGCATGGGCTTCCGCAACAACAATGCGCGTGACCTGCCGATCAACGACGAGCCGGCGGGCATCCATGTCGTGGTGGACGGCACCCATTACAGCAATGGCTGCTGCTTCAACTATGGCAACGCCTCGACCAACGGCCTGGCCGTGGGCACCGGCACGATGGAGAGCGTCTATTTCGGCACTTCCACCGGCTGGGGCAGCGGTTCGGGAACCGGGCCGTGGGTGATGTCCGACATGGAGGCGGGCCTCTTCTCCGGCTACAACCCCCGCGTCAACGAAGCCGATCCGACCATGAAGCATCGCTTCGTCACCGGCATGATGGGCGGCGGCGGGCGCAATTTCTGGAACCTGCGCGGCGGCGACGCCCAGCGGGGCCCGGTCACCACCTTCTACAGCGGCGTGCGTCCTGGCAGCCGCGAGAATTCCGCCTACTTCCCCATGCACAAGAAGGGCGCCATCCAGATGGGCAATGGCGGCGACAATGGCAATGGCTCGGCCGGCACCTTCTATGAAGGCGTCATGGTCAGCGGCCACCCTTCCGAGGCCGTCACCGATGCGGTGCAGGCCAACATCGTGGCGGCCAGGTATGACGTGGAGCGCCTTTCCCAGTCGCGCCTGACCGGCTTCACGCCCGGCACCATCAAGGAAATGACCGCCACCTTCACCAACACGACCGGTGCGCCACTGTCCGGCGTGACGCTCGGCGTGTCGCTCCCGGCGGGCTGGACCGCAAAGGCCGTCACGCCCGCGCGCTTCGCCAGCGTTGCGCCGGGCACAAACGTCAATGCCCGCTTCCAGGTGACCTCGCCTCTTGCCGCCAGTGCCGGCTTCCTGACCCTGCGCGCGGCCTGGAACGGCGGCGCCGATACCAGCCTGCAGCGGGTGCGCAGCGCCCCGCCGGTCAAGATCAACGAGGTGCGCTTCGCCACCGGCGGCAACGCCACCGACCAGTTCGTCGAGCTCTACAACGCCGCGCCGGAGACGGTGGACGTTTCTGGCTGGAAGCTGACCAACATCCAGACCTTCTTCGCACCCACGCCGCTGGCGACGATCCCGGCGGGCACGAAGCTGGCGCCGCATTCCTTCTACCTGCTGGGGCTGGCCAGTTCCGGCCTCGCCGCCCCCGCGGCGGCGGGCGCCACCACGCTCAACCTTCGCAGCGTGAACGGCTTTGCCGCCGGACAGCAGATCGCCATCGGCGGCGAAAGCCGCACCGTCAAAAGCGTCGGCACCGCCGCGACCGTTGCGACCGTGATCTTCATCGCGGTCTCCACCGGCCCGCGCCTGACGGTTCCGGCCGGGGCCACCAACCTGCCGGTGATGAACGCCGCCGGCTTCGCGGTCGGCGAGAAGATGGGCATCGATGCGGGCGGGCGGCATGAGATCGTCACCGTCACCGCCGTCGGCAAGGCGGGCACCCAGACCACGCTGGCGGTGGCGGCCAAGGCGGGCGACAGCAACATCAAGCTGGCCTCCGTCGCCACCCTCACGGTCGGCGACATGCTGACGGTGGGCACCGGCCAGCGCATGGAACGCGTCAAGGTCGCCGCCATCGGCACCGCCGGCGCCGCCGGCACCGGCGTGACGCTCACCGCGCCGCTGAAGAACGACAACATGGTCGGCGTGGACGTGGCCGGTCCGGGCACCGGCATCAGCTTCCGCCCCGCGACGCGCTTCGCGCACACCAGTGGCGATGCGGTGCAGGCCCTGGGCAGCGGCATCGTTCTGGATCGTCCCCTGACCCGCGCCCAGCCCTATGGCGCGCCTGTCGTCAACGCGGCGGTGAAGACCGACGGCTATCAGGGCCCGGCGCCGCAGCAATGGTTCGGCGGCAACCTGTCCATCCGCGGCGGCGCCATCGCGCTGACCGACCCGTCCGGCAAGGTGCAGGTGGACGCCATCGTTTATGGCTCGCAGCAGGGCAATTCCAGCGCCAGCGGCGCGGTGACGGCGCCGCAAATCGCCACCCTGGAAGGCGTGCAGCACCAGGGCGGCTGCATCGCGGTGATCCCCGGCGCCGGCTCGGGCCCCAGCGCCCCCGCCACGGCGCTGGCCGCCGCCGCGCCCGGCGCGCCCAACCGCAGCGTCGGCCGCTTCCCCGACGGCCATGACAGCGACAGCCTGTGCGACGACTTCGTGGTGCAGCCTGCCACATCGCTGCCGCAGGGCGCCGCCGCGGGCGACACCAGCATCAAGGTGGCGAGCGTGGCGGATTTCGCCGCCGGCCAGACGCTGATGATCGGCGGCGGCGCGGAAACGGAGACCGCCACCATCGCCGCCGTCGGCACCGCGGGCGC
>CAZYGO010000456.1:0-7013 GCA_964647455.1 uncultured Rhizobium sp. | reverse complement strand
CCCGACGAGATCGACACCACGCCCAGCGACAGCCATGCGCCGGCCAATACGCCATCCGCGCCGGCCTGGACGCTGGCTTCCGAGCCGGAGATAGACACCACGCCGGCCGAAGGGACTTCCAAGCCCACCAAGAAGGGGTGGTGGCAGAAGACATTTGGTGGGGACAAGTAACGCGCTAAGCCGCGCCTCGCTGCACTCGGCTAGGACAAGTTCCTCTAAGCTCGCATTCGCTCGCTGAGAGGAACTAAGTCTGCTTCTCGATCTTCGGCAGGTCCAGCATCGCGCGCGCCCAGGGCAATGCCGCTTCGCACCAGATCTGCCGCTGCGGCGGCAACTTGTTGCGCTCGGCGATCGCGCCCAGGCGAAGCATATAGACCGTGGCGCCTTCGGCATCGGCGGAATAAAGCGAGGAGCCGCACGTGCCGCAAAAGCCCTGGGCCCGGCGGTTGCCGCTTTCGGCGATCTTCACATAGACCTTGGGCGCACCGCGAATGATGCGGAAGTCTTCCGCCCGCGCCGGCACCGAGGCGCGGAACGGCGCGCCGGAGAAATTCTGGCAGTCGTTGCAGTGGCAGACGGTGACGCGGGCGGGATCCACCTCGGCCTCATAGACGACGGCGCCACAATGGCAGGCGCCATGCACGTTCACGGCTGCGTCCCGGGCTGAACCACGGCGCCCAACCCGGCCGCGCCGGGATCGGGCAAGGCAACACAGGCATTCTGGCAGGCGATCAGGTTGATCGTGTCCCGCGGCGCCGCGCCGGTGGTCCTGATGTCGCTGGACGAAGCCAGCGAGGCCCCGCCAGCCATGCGCAGCAGCGCGGTGGTGAGGGCGGCGCTGCCATTGGGACCGCCGGCAGCCGCGCCGGCGAACAGCCCGCTACCGCCGTCCTGCGCCAGCGTCGGCATCAGGAAGGCGGAGGCCAGCCCGGCCGGACCGGCCGGGGACGCCGCCAGCAGCACGCCCGTGCCGGTGGCGGTGCGGCCCGCACCGAACGGGCCGTTCATTGTGACGGCGCAGGCCACAGCGCCGCCCATCCCGTCCACCACGGCAAAGCCGGTCGAACCGAAATCGGCGGGCACGTTGGCGACCCCGAAAGAGGCAAGCGCCTGGCGAACGGCGGCAACGGCATCCCTGCCGGCGGCGGCGCGCGGCAGCATCGCCGCCGAGAAAGCGCCCGCGCCGGTACCGACCGCCGGATAGGAAACGCTCAGGGTGCCAACGCTGCGCCGCGACGGCGCCACGGCCCGGGTCCGCAGGGCGGCAAAATCATCGGCGCCCAGCGCGCCGCCCTGGGCGGCGGCATAGGCAATCAGGCCGGCGCCGACGCGGCTGGTGAAACCGTCGGCGCCCTCCTGGCGGATCACGCTCAGTGTGCGGGCCAGATCGGGATTGGTCAGCACCGTGCCGGCCTTCTTCAGCTGGCCGGTCTCGTCGAGAAATTCGGCCGCCAGCGCCGCATCCAGGCGGATGATGTTCTCGGTGCCAGCCAGCCGCGTCGCCAGCGCCTGCGACATGGGAAAGCCCGCATCGGCCAGCGCTTCCGCCGGCGAGACGGTGCGCTGCCAGGGCATGCTGCCCAGCCGCTTCTGCATGTCGTAGAAACCGCGCACCGCCATCGGCACGCCATAGGGGCCGCCGCGATTGGCAGTACGGGGCAGGAAGTCGAATTCCCCCAGCACGCCCTCGGCGCTGCGGGCGATGCACAGGCCGCCGCCGCCCGGACCCGCCGCAACCGGATAGGTCACGGACAGGGCAAAGAACAGGGCGGTGGCGGCATCCACCGCATTGCCACCCTGGGCCAGCACCGACACGGCCGCATTGACGGCGAAGGGTTCATCACCCACCGCCAGCTGACGGGCCGTGGCCGACCGGGTGGTCTGTGTCAGGCCGGCGGCCTTGCTGACGTCACCGAAAAAGCGGGTGGAAGAGCAACCGGCGAGCACCAGGGCCACAAGCGGTACGGCGAGAAAGCCGGACAGGCGGGAGAGCGACATAACCGGGGCGTAATCCTTGTTTCGGGCGCCTTGCGGGCGCCAGTCCGGGCCGGTCCGGACCATGCTTCGTTGACCTGAACCGCGCGCCCACCTACGGTCGTCCCAGGGGGATTGGACGCGGGCTGAGAGGAGAGTTCAAGCCTTGACGTTATGCAACCCTGTCTGGCGGTCCGCAAGGACGCATGGGCGCAAGCTGGGCTTTGTCCTGGGCTTCGCCATGGCCCTGGCGGCGCTGGCCCCCCTGCCCGCAGCCGCGCAAAGCAACAGCGTCTTCGCCCTGCGCGATACCGAAACCGAGGAATTGCTGAAAAGCTATGAGCTGCCCCTGGCGCGGGCGGCGGGGCTGAACGTCAACGCCGTGCACGTCTATCTCATGGGCGACCTGTCGGTGAATGCCTTCGCCACCAACCCCGAGGACATCTTCATCCTGGCGGGCATGCTGCTGTGGGTGAAGACGCCCAGCGAACTGATCGGCGTCATGGCGCACGAAACCGGCCATCTTTCCGGCGGCCATCTTTCCCGGGGCAGCGCCGCCATGTCCAAGGCAATGGTGCCGATGCTGCTGTCACTGGTGGTCGGCGTTGCCGTGATGCTGGCGGGCGGCGGCGAGGCCGGCATGGCGATCATGGGCCTGGGCCAGGCGGTGGCGCAGGGCCAGTTCATGCAGTTCAGCCGCGTGCAGGAGTCCAGCGCCGACCAGATCGCCGCCCGGCTGCTGCTGGCCACGCACCAGTCGCCGATGGGCCTTTACCGCACCTTTCAGCGCTTCGCGCAGGAAGAGGCGATGGCCGCCGGCCGCATCGATCCCTATGCCGCCGACCATCCGGTGGGCCAGGAGCGCGTCGCGGCGCTGCAGGACCTGGTCGACTCCTCGCCCTACAAGGACGTGCCCGACCCGCCGCAAAGCGTGCGCGCCTTTTCCATGGTGCAGGCCAAGCTGGCCGGCTTCATCCTGCCGGTGGACGAGGCGCTGCGCCGCTATCCGGTCAGCGACACCTCCGCCCCCGCCCGCTATGCCCGCGCCATGGCCTATATGCGCAAGCCCGACCTGCAAAAGGCGCTGGCCGAGATCAACAGCCTGATCAAGGACGAGCCGGACAATCCCTATTTCTACGAAGTGCTCGGGCAGCTTCACGTGATGATGGCCCGGCCGGCGCTGGGCGTTCCCGCCTACCAGATGGCGGTCAAGCTCAAGCCCAACGCGCCGCAGCTGCGCGCCGCCCTGGCCACGGCGCAACTGGCCAATGACGATCCGGCACAGGCGCCGGCGGCCCTCACCAACCTGAAGGTGGCGCTACTGACGGAAAGCGAAGATCCCTTCACCTGGTTCGAGGTCGCGCGCGCCTACAGCCTTATGAAAAACCAGCCCATGGCCGATCTGGCGACGGCAGAATCGAACTACAATGGCGGCAACTTCCGCCAGGCGCTGGTATTTGCGGCCCGCGCCCGCCGCGGCCTGCCCCAGGGCAGCGCCGTCTGGCAGCGGGCCAATGACATTCTTGGCGCCGCCGGTCCGCAGGCGCAGCAGCAGGGGCGTTGAACCGGATGCAGAACATGCTGACCACGCTGGTGACGGCGATCTGCGGCGCCCTGATCGCCGTGGCGGCCGTGGTGGTGCTGACCAATGCCGGCTACATGCCGGTGAACGAAATGCAGCTTCGCAACTATCTGCTGACCCATCCGCAGCTGGTGAGCGAGATGAGTGACGCGGCGCAGCGGGCCGAGGATGCGCGCACGGCCGCCGCGCAGGCCGCCGCGATCAAGAAGGTGGGGCTGAACGCGTTTTTCGATCCGCGCCTGGCCTTCGTCACCGGCCCGGTGAACGCCCCCAACACCATGATCGAGTTCTACGATTATGACTGCCCCTATTGCCGCGCCTCGCTGCCGGCGGTGAAGGCGGCCTATGAGAAGCACAAGAACGACACCCGCTTCGCCTTCATTGAGTTTCCGCTGTCCATCCATGGTCCCGGCGCGGTGCTGGCGGCCAAGGCGTCGCTGGCGGCGCGAGCCCAGGCCGACAAGTTCCTGGCCTTCCACTATCTGATGATGGGCGAAACCGAGCAGATGACCGAGGAGATGGTGATGGCCGATGCGAAGAAGGCCGGCCTCGACGTCAAGAAGCTGCAGGCCGACATGGCCAATCCCGCGATCGCCAGGATTCTCGACGACTCCCGCGCCTTCGGCCAGAAGGTGGAACTGGTCGGCACGCCGACCTTCATCATCAATGGCGTGACCTATCCGCAGGCGATGGACGACGAGACCATCGCGGCGGCGTTCAAGCACAAGGCCAGCTAGTCAGATCAGCCCCGTCAGCGGCGACGACGGATCGGCATAGGCCTTTTTGGGCATGCGTCCAGCCGTCCAGGCCAGGCGCCCCGCCTCCACCGCCAGCTTCATCGCCGCGGCCATCTTCACCGGGTCCTGGGCATGGGCGATGGCGGTGTTGGAAATCACCGCGTCGCAGCCCAGCTCCATCGCCACCGCCGCATCGGAGGCGGTGCCGATGCCGGCATCCACGATCACCGGCACTTTGGCACCCTCGATGATCATGCGGATATTCACCGTGGCGGTCAGTCCCATGCCCGATCCGATGGGCGAGGCCAGCGGCATGATCGCTACCGCGCCCATCTCCTCCAGCCGCTTGGCCATCAAGGGATCGTCGGAGCAATAAACCATCACCTTGAAGCCGTCCTTCGCCAGCATCTCGCAGGCGCGCAGGGTTTCCAGCATGTCGGGATAGAGCAGCTTCTTCTCGCCCAGCACTTCCAGCTTGACCAGGTCCCAGCCGCCCGCCTCGCGCGCCAGCCTCAGGGTGCGCACCGCCTCCTCGCCGGTGAAGCAGCCGGCGGTGTTGGGCAGGTAGGTGTATTTCCTGGGGTCGATGAAATCGATCAGCTTGGGCTGGCTGGGGTCGGTAAGGTTCACCCGCCGTACCGCCACGGTGACGATCTCGGCCCCGCTGGCTTCCAGGGCCCGGGCATTTTCCTCGTACGACTTAAACTTGCCGGTGCCGATGATCAGGCGCGAGGAATATTGCCTGCCCGCGATGACGAATGGCCTGTCCTGGCGGGGCGCGTTGCCGCCGCCGATGAAGTGCACGATCTCGAACCGGTCGCCGTCTTCCACGCGCACGCTGTCATAGGTCGAGCGGGGCACGATGGCGAGGTTGCGCTCCACCGCGATCTTGGCGGGATCGAGTCCCAGGCCGGTGAGCATGGCGGCGATGCTGAGAGGGCCGGACAATTGCCGGGCTTCGCCATTGAGGGTGACATTGAGGGGCATGGAGAGGATTTCCGTTCCGCGAAGGATACGATTATAAGGCTTGAATCGCTTCCGCACAGGCACCGGTTATGGCTAAAAAGCCCAAGCAAAACAAGACTTTGCCGATATATATCCTCAACGGCCCCAACCTCAATCTGCTGGGGGACCGCGAACCGGAGATTTACGGCTACACCACCCTGCCCCAGATCGGCGAGATGTGCGCCGCCCAGGCCAGGGGGCATGGACTGACCACGGTTTTCCGCCAGACCAACCGCGAAGGCGATTTGGTGGACTGGGTGCAGGAAGCGCGCAAACAGGGCTGCGCCATCATCATCAATCCCGCCGGCTACAGCCACACCTCGGTCGCGGTGCTGGACGCGCTGCTGGCCTGCAAGTTTCCGGTCATCGAAGTGCACCTCTCCAACATCCACCGCCGCGATCCGTTCCGCGCGCACTCCTACGTTTCCAAGGGCGCGACCGGCATCATCATGGGCTTCGGGGCACAGGGCTATCTGCGTGCCGTGGACGCCGTCGCCGACATCCTCAAGGCAAAGAAGAAATGAGCAAAGAACCTTCCAAGGGCGCAAAGCCCGGCGTCGACGCCGATGCCATCCGCGAACTCTCCAAACTGCTGAACGAGACCGGCCTCACCGAGATCGAGATCGACCATAATGGCGCACGTATCCGCGTCAGCCGCGCCGCGGTGAACGCCGTGGCCGCCGCGCCGGTTGCGGCGGCAGCGCCTGCCGCGCCAGCGCCGGCGGCACCGTCTTCCGGCCCGGCGCCGGGCACCGTGCCTTCGCCCATGGTCGGCACGGGCTATCTTGCCGCCGAGCCGGGCAAACCGCCCTTCATCAGCGTCGGCAAGAGCGTCAAGGCGGGCGACACGCTCTTCATCGTCGAGGCGATGAAGACCATGAACCCGATCACCGCGCCCACGGGCGGAACGGTCAGGGAAATCTGCGTCTCCGACAAGCAGCCGGTCGAGTTCGGCCAGGCCCTTTGCGTCATCGGCTGATGTTCGAAAAAGTCCTCATCGCCAATCGCGGCGAAATCGCCCTGCGCGTGATCCGCGCCTGCCGCGAGATGGGCATCGCCACGGTCGCGGTCCAGTCCACCGCCGACAGTGACGCCATGCATGTGCGGCTGGCCGACGAAAGCGTCTGTCTCGGCCCGCCGCCGGCGGCACAGTCCTATCTCAACATTCCCGCCATCATCGCGGCCTGCGAGATCACCGGCGCCGAGGCGATCCATCCCGGCTATGGCTTCCTGTCCGAGAACGCCAAGTTCGCCGACATCGTCAAGGAACACGGCCTGACCTTCATCGGCCCCACCGCCGATCACATCCGCATGATGGGCGACAAGATCACCGCCAAGCAGACCGTCAAGGCGCTGGGCATTCCCACCGTGCCGGGCTCGGATGGCGAGGTCAGCGATGGCGATGCCGCGAAGCTGGCGGGGGAGATCGGTTATCCGGTGCTGATCAAGGCCACCGCCGGCGGCGGCGGCCGCGGCATGAAGGTGGCGAAAAGCGCCGAGGAACTTTCCTTTGCCCTCTCCCAGGCCCGCTCCGAGGCTTAGGCCGCCTTCGGCAACGACACGGTCTATATGGAGAAATATCTCCAGTAGCCGCGGCATATCGAGATCCAGGTCCTGGCGGACAGCCATGGCAAGGTGGTGCATCTGGGCGAGCGCGACTGTTCGCTGCAGCGCCGCCACCAGAAGGTGTGGGAGGAAGCGGGCAGCCCGGCCCT
>CAZYGO010000455.1:0-9893 GCA_964647455.1 uncultured Rhizobium sp. | reverse complement strand
TGCCAAGGGATCCCGCGGTGCCGATCATCATGGTGGGGCCGGGCACGGGCGTGGCGCCCTTCCGCGCTTTCCTGCAGGAGCGCAATGCCATCAAGGCCAGCGGCGAAGCCTGGCTGTTCTTCGGCCATCAGCGCGCCGCCGATGACTTCTTTTATGCCGACGAATGGGATCTGCTGAAGCGGGCCGGGGCGCTTACGCGGCTGTCGCTGGCCTGGTCGCGCGATGCCGGACCCAAGACCTATGTGCAGGATCGCATGCGCGAGGAGGGTGCCGAGCTCTGGCGCTGGCTCGAACGTGGCGCGCATTTCTATGTGTGCGGCGATGCCAAGCGCATGGCGCGAGACGTCGACCTGGTGCTGCGGGAAATCGTGGCGCGCCATGGCGGCCTGGATGCGGCGGCGGCGGAGCGCTTTGCGGCCGAGCTGAAGATGGCCGGGCGGTATCAGACCGACGTCTACTGAACGGCGAATGACTTTCCGGCCGCCTGGCGGGAAGCAGCCATTTGGCGCCGCACCTTTCAATTTAGCCGTTTGAAATCAAACTATTAGAGGAAAATCTGGTTCCAAGCGGAGCGCAGGTCGGGAACCCCTTGACTCCGTTACTGTGATATAGTTATATATATCACAGTTACACAGTGAACCGGCCCGAAAGCCCCCCAAATGGAAGAATGGAACGACACCCAGCCGATCTACCGCCAGCTGCGCGACCGCGTGGTGGCGATGATCCTGGATGGCGTCCTGCAGGAAGGCGATGCGCTGCCCTCGGTGCGCACGGTGGCCGCGGACACGCGCATCAACCACCTGACGGTGCTGAAGGCCTATCAGCAGCTGGCGGATGAAGGGCTGGTGGAAACGCGGCGCGGCCGGGGCATGTTCGTCAATGCCGGCGCGCGCGCGCTTCTGCTCAAGGCCGAACGCAAGCGCTTCCTCACCGAGCAGTGGCCGCAGGTCCAGGCGACCATCCAGCGGCTGGAACTCACCCCCGCCGACCTGATGAACCCCGGGCAGGCGGCCAAGCCCCAACCCAAGAGCGAGCAGACATGAGCTGTATCGAAGCAAGAGGCCTGCGCAAGAGCTATGGCAGCACCGTCGCGCTGAACGGCGTCGACCTGACGGTGGAGGAGGGCCGGATCGTCGGCCTGATCGGTCCCAATGGCGCGGGCAAGAGCACGGCCCTCAATGCCGTGCTCGGCCTGATGCCGTTCCAGGGCGAACTGAAGGTGCTGGGTCTCGACCCCTGGAGCGAGCGCGAGGCGCTGATGCTCGATGTCTGCTTCATCGCCGATGTCGCGGTGCTGCCGCGCTGGATGCGGGTGTCGCAGGTGCTGGACTATGTCGAGGGCGTGCATCCCCGCTTCGACCGCGCCAGGGCGGAAAGCTTCCTGGCCCGGACCTCGATCAAGAAAGGCAGCAAGGTCGGCCAGCTCTCGAAGGGCATGGTGACCCAGCTGCACCTGGCGGTGGCGATGGCGATCGACGCGCGCCTGCTGGTGCTGGACGAGCCGACCCTGGGGCTGGACCTGCTTTATCGCAAGCAGTTCTACGACACGCTGCTCAACGACTATTTCGACCATCGCCGCACCATCCTGGTCACCACCCACCAGGTCGAGGAGATCGAGCATGTCCTCACCGACGTGATCTTCATCAACCATGGCCGCATCGCCCTGTCGGCCAGCATGGACAGCCTGGCGGCGCGCTTCGCCGAGGTGACGGTGAGCCCGCAGGGGCTGGCCGGCGCCCGCGCCCTCCATCCGCTTTCCGAACGCACCGTGCTGGGCCGCAATGTCATGCTGTTCGACGGGGTGGCGCGCGAGCGCCTGGCCGAACTGGGCGAGGTTCGCACGCCGACCCTGGCCGACATCTTCGTGGCCCTGATGGGCCCGGCAACCAATGCCAAGGAAGGAATTGCGGCGTGAGCGCCTCCCTGACCGTCAACAATGCTCCGGAAGGCGGCAAGTCCGCCGGCCATTCCTTCGCGCGGCTGTTCTTCTGGAATGTGCGCCGCGAATTGTGGGACACCCGCTCGGTCTTCATCGCGCCGCTGGCGGCCGCGGGCCTTCTGATCCTGGCGCTGCTCCTGCTTGTGGTGAATCTGCGTCACCAGGGCGGGATGCCGGCCGAGGCGAATTTCGGCGGCAATGTGAAGGGCCTGTGGATCGCCTATCTGATCCCGGCCGGGCCGGTGCTCGGCGTCAGCATGATCGTGGCCCTGACCTATTGCCTGGGGGCGCTGCACAATGAGCGGCGCGACCGCAGCATCCTGTTCTGGAAATCCCTGCCGGTGTCCGACCTGGTGACGGTGCTGTCCAAGGCCAGCCTTCCGCTGGCGGTCATCCCGCTGGTCGCCTTCGCTGTCGCGGTGATGACGCAGCTGCTGACATTCGCGATCATGTTCGCCGCCGTCGCGCTCCTGGGAACGAGCGCGCATGTCATGTGGGGCGGCATGCCGCTGGGCCAGGCCACCATCGGCACGGTGTGGGCGGCGACGCCGGTCGTGTACCTGACGTTCGGCATGCTCTACGGCCTTGTCGCCACGACGCTGTGGTATGCGCCGGTCTATGCCTGGCTGCTGCTGGTGGGCGGCTGGGCGCGGCGCATGACGTTCCTGTGGGCGATCGCGCCGCCCATCGGCCTGATGATCTTCGAGCGGGTTGCGTTCGGCACCAGCTATCTGACCGCGCTGCTTGACGACCGGCTGAACGGCGCCATGCCTCTCGCCTTCCGTGACGGTGCCGGCGGCAGCCCGCCTCTTCTCACGCCGGGCGTGTTCTTCACCGCGCCGGGCCTGTGGGCCGGGCTTGGCTTCGCGGCGCTTTTTCTCACCGCCGCGATCCTGCTTCGCCGCTATCGCCAGCCGATCTGAGGACGACACCGGTGCAATTGCTGACTCTTTTCCAGCCGGACGACAATTATTTGGCCATAATCCCTTGTATTGATGTGGGAACTTCCCACATCGGGCTGGGCTGTATTTCGCTGGGGCGCTGAATGGCTGGAAATCCTTTTCACAAGCGCCTGCTGACGCGCGCCTTCTGGACGAACACCAAGATCGCCCTGGTTCTGGTGGTGGTCGCCGCCGCCGCCGCGATGGCGTTCTGGCCGAACGGCCCCAAGGTGGAATTCGAAACCGCCAAGGTCACGCGCGGCCATCTCAGTGTCACGGTCAACGCCACCGGCAAGCTGGCGCCTTTCAACAAGGTCGATGTCGGCTCGGAAGTGTCGGGCAAGATCGACCAGATTCTGGTGGATTCGAACGACCGCGTGAAGAAGGGCCAGCTGATGGCGGTGATCAACACCGATACGGTTGAAGCCCAACTGGCGCAGTTCCGCGCCACCCTGGCCCAGGCAAAAGCCACGCTCGCCAACAACCAGGCCACGGTGGAGCAGACCCTGGCCAAGCGCACGCGCTATCACACGCTTTTGACCACTGGCGCCGCCTCGACCCAGGACACCCAGACGGCCGATGCCGACTATGCCCGCGCCCTTGCCAGTGTCGCCCAGGCAAGGGGCCAGATCCAGGCCGCCGAGGCGCAGATCAGCAACAGCCAGACCCAGATCGCCAAGGCCAGGGTTACCGCGCCGATCGACGGCGTTGTGCTGTCGCGCGCCGTCTCGGTGGGTCAGACCGTGCAGGCCTCGTTCAGCGCCCCGGTGCTGTTCACGCTCGCCAGCGACCTGTCGGTGATGCAGCTTTCGGTGGATATCGACGAGGCCGATATCGGCACGGTGCAGGAAGGCCAGAAGGCGACCTTCACGGTGGACGCCTTTCCCAACCGCAAATTCCAGGCCCAGCTGGTGACGCTCTACAATTCGCCCACCACCACCAACGGCGTCGTCACCTTTCCCGGCTCGCTGCTGGTGGACAATCGTTCGCTGCTGCTGCGGCCGGGCCTCACCGCCACCGCCGAGATCCAGGTGGCCGAAGTGAAGAATGCCATGCTGGTACCCAACGCGGCCCTGCGCTTCACCCCGCCGCCGGCGGCGCTGGACGAAAAGACGCCGCCGCCCGTCGCCAAGGCGCCCGAAGGCAAGCAGGCCGGCCGGGTATGGGTGCAGGCAAGCCCCAGGGCGAGGCCCGAATTCCGCGACCTGGTGCTGGGGCGCAGCGACGGGGTTTCCACCGAAGTGCTGTCCGGCAAGCTGGCGGTCGGCGATACCGTGCTCACCGACATCAAGTCTCAGGTCGTGCGGCCGGCGAACCAGTGAGCCCATGAGCCAGCCGCTGATCCGTTTCGAGAAGGTGCGCAAGACCTACGGCACGGGCGAGGCCGCCGTGCACGCCCTGGCGGGGGTGGATCTTGTCATCAACACCGGCGAGTTCGTCGCCGTTCTGGGGCCTTCGGGTTCGGGCAAGTCCACCTGCATGAATATCCTGGGCGCGCTCGATACCCCGACCTCGGGCCATTATTTCTTCAATGGCGTGGATGTGGGCAAGCTCAGCCGCGACGACCGCGCCATCTTCCGCCGCGACAATATCGGTTTCGTCTTCCAGGGCTTCAACCTGCTCAAGCGCACCACCGCGATCGAGAATCTGGAGCTGCCGCTGATCTATCGCGGCGTCCCCAATGCGGAGCGCCGCCGCATGGCCGAGGAGACGCTGGCGCGCGTCGGTCTGGGCGACCGCGGCCACCATACCGCGTCCGAGCTTTCCGGCGGCCAGCAGCAGCGCGTCGCCATCGCCCGCGCCCTGGTCACCAATCCCAATGTGATCTTCGCCGACGAGCCGACCGGCAATCTGGATTCGGCGCGCACCCACGAGATCATGCAGTTCTTCAGCGAACTCAACCGCAGGAACGGCCTCACCATCGTGATGGTGACGCATGAGGAGGATGTCGCGGCCTATGCCGGGCGGCAGATCCGCTTCCGCGACGGCCATATCGAGTCCGACCGCGTCAATCCCGAACCGAAGGGCGCCGCCGCATGATCTGGGACGCGGTCCTGCTGGCCGTCCGCGAATTGCGCCGCAACCTGATGCGGGCGCTGCTCACCACCCTGGGCGTGGTGATCGGCGTTTCCGCCGTCATCGCCATGGTCACCATGGGCAATGGCGCCACCGCCAGCATCACCGACCAGATCGCCGCGCTGGGGCGCAATGCCATCGTGCTGACGCCCTTCGCGCCATCGGGCAGCGCGCCGGGTGCGGCGCGGCCCTTCACCGAGGCCGATGTGGCGGCGATACGGCGCGACGTCCGCCGTCTGCGTGCGATCTCCCCGCAGACCCAGGCCAACGTCAAGGTCGTGGCCGCCAACCGCAACCACACCACCCAGGTGGCGGGCGCGGACGAGGGCTATCCCATCGTCCATGACACGGTGCTGTCGAGCGGGCGCTTCTTCAACGAGGTCGAAATCCGTTCCGGCCGCGCCGTCTGCATCCTGGGCGAGACGGTGCGCAAGGATTTGTTCGGCGCCGGCGATCCGCTGGGCCAGACCATCCGGGTCAGGAATGTCGCCTGCACGGTGATCGGCATGCTGGCGGCCAAGGGCCAGTCCACCTTCGGCGGCGACCAGGATGACCTGATGCTGATGCCGCTCAAGGCGGTGCAGCGCCGTCTCAACGGCAACAACGATATCTCCGTCGTCTGGATGACGGGCGAGAATTCCGCCGCCATGGCGGGCATCATCAGGGACGTCAAAGCCCTGATGCGCGAGCGGCGCCATCTGGGCGAGGGCGACGAGGATACCTTCAATGTCCAGGACCTGGCGCAGATCACCCAGACCATCTCGCAGGTGACGGGCGTGATGACGCTGTTCGTTGCCGCCGTGGCCGGTGTCAGCCTGCTGGTGGGCGGCATCGGCATCATGAACATCATGCTGGTGTCGGTGACCGAGCGCACGCGGGAGATCGGCATCCGCCTGGCCATCGGCGCGCGCGAGCGCGATGTCCTCACCCAGTTCCTGGTCGAGGCGATGATGATGTCCATGCTGGGGGGGCTGATTGGCATCCTGCTGGGGCTGGGCCTGTCCTTCGCCGGCACCGCGGCGCTGAAATTCCCCTTCATTCCCTCGCTGGTGACGGTGGTGATCGCCTTCGTCTTCTCGGCCGCCATCGGCATCGGCTTCGGCTTCTTTCCGGCGCGCAAGGCCGCCCGGCTCGATCCCATCGAGGCCCTGCGCCACGAATAGCCCGGCCTGCCTGGCTTTCGGCCGTTCTCCATGACGTTGACAGGGCCATGAGGGCGGCGCAGCCTTGCCGGACAAGAACATGTCGGGGAGGACACGATGCGCAAACGGGATTTCCTGGCCGCGGGGCTGGGTCTGGGGGCCGGCCTGGCCGCTTCTTCACTGCTGCAGCCGGCCCTGGGGCAGCAGGGGCCCGCCAGCGGCGCTGCCGCACCGGCCGGGGGCGGGCGCGGACGGGTGCAAACGGCGCGGGCCCGCACCACCAGGCTTTTCCAGTCGCCCGGTCTTTATCCCAATGCCCTGGCGGCGGCACCGGATGGGCTGTGGATCGGCCAGCAGAAAGTCACCGCCCAGGTGGCGCGTGATTGGAACGTGCCCATGCCCGCCGACCGCGACGAAGCCGCCTGGCAGGTGGACTGGAACACCGGCAGGGTCCTCAAGACGGTGATGACCCATTGCCGCAACACCTCCGGCATGGCGTTCGGCAACAACAATGTCTGGATGGCGGCCAATGACGCGCCCTATGGCATTTTCCAGGTCGATCTGACCGGCAGGGAGCTCAGCCATCGCCAGATCCCGCTCAGCCTGGACGGCAATGGCGGCGGCTGCCACGGCCTGCAATGGGACAAGGGCAAGCTCTGGATCGCGGCGCTGCGCCTGGGCGGTGCCCTGCGGGTGGACCCCGTGACCTGGGTGCCGGAAGCCTTCATTCCCGTCGCCTCCCAGGAAAAGCCGCGCCTGCACGACATCACCATCGATGCCAATGGCGATCTGTGGGTCGTCACCGGCACCAACGCCGCCAGCTATGCCGAAGCGCGCCCCGGCCTGAACAAGTATGACGGCCGCACCGGGCGCCTGGTCATGACGGTGGATTTCGAGCCCAACAGCTGCGATCCGCACGGCCTGGCCTTCTACAATGGCAAGCTCTATTCCTGCGATGCCGGCGACCATCCGGGCTGGAAGGAAAAGGAAAGCCCGTATAGCGGCTGGATTTTCACCATAGATATAGTGTAGCCACGGGGCATGAATTTTCTCCCGCAAGACTGGCAGGATGCGCTCCTGCTTGGCCGCCTCGATCTGGGCGAAGGGCCGACGCCTGTTCTCATCGTCAAGGGCGAGGTGCTGGATGTCTCCCGCATCGCGCCCACCGTCTCGGCCTTTCTCAATGGCTGGACCGGCAGCGTGCCAAAGGGCAAGTCGCTGGGCGCCATCAGCGATCTGGACCTGAAGGCCCATTGGGAGGGTGACGGGCGCCTGCTGGCGCCGGTGGACCTGCAATGCGTCAAGGCCGCGGGCGTCACCTTCGCCGTCTCGGCGGTGGAGCGGGTGATCGAGGAGCGGGCGCGCGGCGATGCCGGCAAGGCACTGGAGATCCGCACCAGCCTGAAGGAGCGGGTCGGCTCCGACATCCGTTCGGTCAAGCCGGGCTCGCCGGAAGCGGCGAAGTTGAAGGCGGCGCTGATCGCCGACGGCCTGTGGTCGCAATATCTGGAAGTCGCCATCGGCCCCGACGCCGAAGTCTTCACCAAAGGCCCGCCGCTTGCGGCGGTGGGCTGGGGCGCCGAGATCGGCATCCGTTCCGATTCCACCTGGAACAATCCCGAACCGGAAGTGGCGATCGTCTGCGATGCGCAGGCGCGCGAGCTCGGCGCCACGCTGGGCAACGACGTCAACCTGCGCGACTTCGAAGGCCGCAGCGCCCTGCTGCTGGGCAAGGCCAAGGACAACAACGCCTCCACCAGCCTGGGGCCGTTCATCCGCCTGTTCGATGACGGTTTCACCATGGACCATGTCCGCCAGGCGGTGATCGAGCTGACCATCGAAGGCACCGACAATTACCGGCTGGAAGGCAGGAGCACGATGGCGGAGATCAGCCGCGATCCCACCGAGCTCTGCCGCCAGACCCGCAGCGAGCACCAGTATCCCGACGGCTTCTGCCTCTTCCTGGGCACCCTGTTCGCCCCCACCCAGGACCGGGACGAGCCCGGCCGGGGCTTCACCCACAAGGTCGGCGACCTGGTAAAGGTTTCCACGCCCAAACTGGGGACTTTGGAGAACCGGGTCACCACCTCAAAGGCCGCCCCACCCTGGACCTTCGGCATTGGTGCGCTGATGGGCAACCTTGCAAAACGGGGCCTGCTCGCCTCCTAATGCGCCGCCCCGCGAAAACGCCGGGCAAGTCCATGTTCCAGGCGCATGACCCGGCCCCGCCGGATGCGGTTGATCGGACAGGGAATCCGACTAAGTAGCGCTGACCATATTCGACCCGGAGGCATCCATGACGGCCCAGAAGCTCACCCATTTCATCGGCGGCACGGAAATCTCGGCTGCCACGCCGCTGGAGAGCCTCAATCCCTCCAATACGTCCGAAGTGATCGCCACCTTCCCCGAAGGCACCGCCGAAGACGTCAATGCCGCCGTCGAGGCCGCGCGCAAGGCGCAGCCGGCCTGGGCCGCCGCCTCGCCCGAAGTGCGCTCCGACGTGCTGGACAAGGCGGGCAGCCTGATCCTGGAGCGCAAGGACGCCATCGGCAAGCTGCTGGCGCGCGAGGAAGGCAAGACGCTGCCGGAAGCCATTGGCGAGACCGCCCGCGCCGGCCGCATCCTCAAATATTTCGCCGGCGAGGCGCTGCGCCGCCACGGCCAGAACCTGGAATCCACCCGCCCGGGCGTCGAGGTCCAGACCTATCGCGAAGCCGTCGGGGTCTATGGCCTGATCACGCCCTGGAACTTCCCCATCGCCATCCCGGCCTGGAAGCTGGCCCCGGCGCTGGCCTTCGGCAATTCGGTCGTCCTGAAGCCCGCCAATCCGACGCCCGCCACCGCCCATGCGCTGGTCGCGGTGCTGCATGAGGCGGGCCTGCCCGCCGGTGTCCTCAACATGGTGCTGGGCCGCGGCAATGTCGGCGATGCGATTGCCAAGCATCCCGACGTCAACGGCATTTCCTTCACCGGCAGCCAGGGCGTCGGCGCCAAGGTGGCGCTGGCGGCGGTGACCCGCCAGGCCCGCGTGCAGATGGAAATGGGCGGCAAGAATCCGCTGGTGGTGATGGACGATGCGGAGTTCGACCGCGCCGTGCAGATCGCGGTGGATGGCGGCTATTTCGCCACCGGCCAGCGCTGCACCGCATCGAGCCGCGTTTTCGTGCAGGAAGGCATCCATGACAGGTTCGTCGCCGCCGTCGCCGAGCGCGCCAAGGCGCTGAAGGTGGGCGATGCGCTCGATCCTTCGACCCAGATGGGTCCGGCCGTCACCGATACCCAGCTGGCGGGCAATCTGCGCTATGTCGATATCGCGCTGAAGGAAGGCGGCCGCCTGCTGGCCGGCGGCACCGATCCCCTGAAGCTGTCGAACCAGGGCTATTACATGTCCCCGACCCTGATCGTGGACACCAAGGCCACCGACACCATCAACCAGGAGGAGGTCTTTGGCCCCGTGGTCTCGGTGGTGAAGTTCAAGACCTATGATGAGGCGCTCGACCTCTGCAACGCCGGCAATTTCGGCCTTTCCGCCGGCATCGTCACCACGAGCCTGAAGTACGCGCGCCACTTCCAGCGCAACGTCAAGGCCGGCATGGTGATGGTCAACCTGCCGACCGCGGGCGTGGACTATCACGTGCCGTTCGGCGGCACCCGCGGCTCGTCCTATGGCCCGCGCGAGCAGGGCTTCGCGGCGGTGGAGTTCTACACCACCATCAAGACGGCCTATTCCTTCTCCTGAGCCTGTTCCAGGCAGCAAAAGGCCCCGGTGCAGACCGGGGCCTTTTTGTTTATAGA
>CAZYGO010000454.1:0-4540 GCA_964647455.1 uncultured Rhizobium sp. | reverse complement strand
CGATGGCTTCAAGGCGATCTCGAACCTCAACTTCTATCTCTACGAAGGCGAGCTCCGGACGTTCATCGGACCGAACGGGGCGGGCAAGTCGACGTTTTTCGACCTGATCACCGGCCGGGCGCAGCCGGACAAGGGCAAGATCGAGTTCGGTTCCGACCCGCTTTCGCACCACGACCTAACCGAGCTCAACGAGTATGAAATCAACCGCCTCGGCATCGGCCGGAAGTTCCAGACACCGAGCGTCTACGTCGAGCACACGGTGTGGGACAACCTCGTGCTCTCGCTCAAGGGCCCGCGCGGGGTGTTCGCCTCGCTCTTCAAGCGGCTGTCCTCCGCCGAGCGGGACCGCCTGGACGAGCTGCTGAAGCTGATCCGCCTCGACGCCAAGCGCGAGTGGAAGGCCGGCCTGCTGGCGCACGGCGAGAAACAGTGGCTCGAGATCGGCATGCTGCTCGCGCAGGAGCCGAAGCTGCTGCTCGTGGACGAACCCGCCGCCGGCATGACCGACGAGGAAACCCACCGCACCGGCGAGCTGCTCATCAGCCTGGCCGGCAAGCACAGCATCGTGGTGGTCGAGCACGACATGACCTTCGTGAAGCAGATCGCCCGCGACGGGAAGGTCACCGTGCTGCACCAGGGCACCGTGCTCTGCGAGGGCAAGTTCGACGAGGTGCAGTCGGACCAGAAGGTCCGCGAGGTCTACCTCGGCCGCGGCAAGCACGGCAACCGCTGACGGGCAACGTTCAACCATCAACTTTCAACCTCCGACGCTCAATGCCCCAGGCTGCCTCAACGCTGAACGTTGAACGTTCGATGTTGGATTATGAACGTTCCGAGCCGCTCCTGCGGCTCACCGGGGTCGAGACCTACATCGGCGGCTCGCGCATCCTGCGTGGGGTGGACCTGGAGGTTCGCCCCGGCGAGGTGGTTGCGCTCATGGGCCGCAACGGGGTGGGCAAGACCACGACCCTGCGCGCCATCACCGGCGTCCTGCCGGTCCGCGCGGGGACGATCACGTTTGCCGGACAGTCGCTGGCCCGGTTGCCGATGGATGCGCGCGCCCGGGCCGGCATCGGCTACGTGCCGCAGGGCCGCGACATCTTCCCGCATCTCACCGTGGAGGAAAACCTCCGGGTCGGCCTCGTGGTGCACGGACGGAAGGGCGCCGAGGCGCGCGCGGCCCTCGACCGCGTGTACGGTCTGTGCCCGATCCTGAAGGACTTCCTGAGGCGCAAGGGCGGCGTGCTTTCCGGCGGGCAGCAGAAGCAACTCGCCATCGGGCGCGCCTTGTTGACCGACCCGCAGCTGCTGATCCTCGACGAGCCCACCGAGGGCATCCAGCCGTCCATCATCGACCAGATCGGCGACACCTTGAAGAAGCTGAAGTCGCCCGCCGCGCCGCCGTCGGCGATCGCCCAGGCGGAGCACGACGTGGAGGCGATCAAGAGTGCGGTGCGGAAGATCAAGGAAACGCAGGCCCTCGCGATCCTGCTGGTGGAGCAGTACGTCGATTTCTGCCGCGAGGTGGCGGACCGCTTCTACGCCATGGACCGCGGCGTGGTCGTCGCGTCCGGTCCGATCACCACCCTGACCGACGAAATCGTGAAGGAGCACCTGCAGGTCTAGAAAAGCCCAGAGCCAAGCGTCCAGAGTCCAGAGCCAATCCTTTCATACCGTTCCCCGCAGCGCCATGAACCTGAGTCCCAACCCAAAGTCGACCGTCGCGAATTGGCTCATCCGAATTCCACGGCACAGCATGCTCTCGGCTCTGGACTCTGGACTCTAAACTTTCTTCCGAGATGCATCTCACCCCCCGCGAACGCGAGAAGCTCCTGATTGTCACCGCCGCCGACCTGGCCCGCCGCCGCCAGGCGCGCGGGCTCAAGCTCAACTATCCCGAGGCCGTGGCCCTCATCACCTATGAGATCATCGAGGGGGCGCGCGACGGCAGGTCCGTCGCCGAACTCATGAGCTTCGGCCCGACGATCCTGCAGCGCGCCGACGTGATGGAGGGCGTGCCCGAGATGATCCACGAGGTGCAGGTGGAGGCGACGTTTCCCGACGGCACGAAGCTCGTCACCGTCCACAACCCGATCCGCTAGGAAAACCCAAACGCCAAATGCCAAATCACAAGCTCAGGCGCGCTCCCGGCCGGGGATTGGGATTCGCGGTCCACTTCCTGGCCCCGGTTGCTTCGAACCTTGCCCCATGAACCCCGGCGAAATCATCACCGCTCCCGGCGCACCCGCGTTGCCAGCGAATCTCGACCTGGCGACGATCACGCTTGAGGTCGCGAACACCGGCGACCGTCCGATCCAGGTGGGGTCGCACTATCACTTCTTCGAGACCAACGAAGCCCTGCGCTTCGACCGGGCGGCAGCGCGCGGCTTCCGCCTGAACATCCCGGCCGGCACCGCGGTGCGCTTCGAGGCCGGGGACACCAGACGCGTCGAGCTGGTTGCCCTGGCGGGTCTCCGCGAGGTCTACGGCCTGCAAGCGAAGATCAACGGTAGACTGGATGGGAACGGTGGCCTCCGCAAAGCGCCGGCCCGGAAAAATCACAAAGCATAACTCGCCAATGGCCCTCAAACTCACCCGCCGCCAGTACGTCGAGATGTTCGGCCCCACCGTGGGCGATCGCGTGCGGCTCGCCGACACCGAGCTTTTCGTCCAGGTCGAGCGCGACCTCATCGCCGAGGGGGGCGGCTATGGCAACGAGGTGAAATTCGGCGGCGGCAAGGTCATCCGCGATGGCATGGGCCAGTCGCCGACGGCGCTCGACGCCGAGTCGCTCGACCTCGTCATCACCAACGCGACCATCCTCGATCCGGTGCTCGGGGTCATCAAGGCGGACATCGGCATCAAGCACGGGCTCATTGCCGGCATCGGCCACGCGGGCAATCCCGGCATCCAGCGGGGCCTCGGCTCGGTGTTCGCGGATCCGCGCACAAGGAAGAAGAACCCGATGATCATCGGGGCGGCGACGGAAGTCATCGCCGGCGAGGGCTGCCTGATCACCGCCGGCGGCATCGACACGCACATCCATTTCATCTGTCCGCAGCAGATCGACGAGGCCATCAGCGCCGGCATCACGACGATGCTCGGCGGCGGCACCGGGCCGGCGCACGGCACCTTTGCGACGACCTGCACGCCCGGCAGCTGGAACATCCACCGCATGCTGGAGGCCGCCGAGGCGTACCCGATGAACCTGGGTTTCCTCGGCAAGGGCAACTGCGGCACGGCGGCGCCGCTGCGCGAGCAGATTCTCGCGGGCGCGATCGGCCTCAAGCTCCACGAGGACTGGGGCACGACGCCGGGCGCGATCGACACGTGCCTCGGCGTCGCCGACGAACTCGATGTCCAGGTCGCGATCCACACCGAAACGCTCAACGAATCGGGTTACGTCGACGACACGATCCGGGCGTTCAAGGGCCGCACGATCCACACGTTCCACTCCGAGGGGGCGGGCGGCGGGCACGCGCCCGACATCATCCGCGTGTGCAGCGAGGCGAACGTCCTGCCGTCGTCGACCAACCCGACCCGGCCGTACACGGTCAACACCATCGACGAGCACCTCGACATGCTGATGGTGTGCCACCACCTCGACGCGAAGATCCCGGAGGACGTGGCCTTCGCGGAGTCGCGCATCCGCCCCGAGACCATCGCGGCCGAGGACCGGTTGCACGACCTCGGGGCGATCTCGATGATGTCCTCGGACTCACAGGCGATGGGCCGCATCGGCGAGGTGATCCTCCGCACCTGGCAGACCGCGCACAAGATGAAGGTCCAGTTCGGCACGCTCGCCGGGCAGTCGCATCCCGCGGCGGACAACTTCCGTGCCCTCCGCTACCTCGCGAAGTACACGATCAACCCCGCGATTGCGCACGGCATCGCGCATGTCGTCGGCTCACTCGAGGTGGGCAAGCTTGCCGACCTGGTGATCTTCAAGCCGGCGCTCTTCGGCGTGAAGCCGGAGGTCGTGCTCAAGGGCGGATTCATCGCGTGGGCAAACATGGGCGACCCGAACGCCTCGATCCCCACGCCGCAGCCGACCTTCTACCGTCCGCAGTTCGGCGCGGCCGGCAAAGCGCTCGCCTCTACCAACGTCACCTTCGTCAGCGCGGCCTCGCTGCGCAGCAAGACCGGTCCGAAGCAACTGGGCCTGGCCCGCCGACTCGAGGCGGTGAAGAGTTGCCGGCGGATCGGCAAGCGCGACATGGTGCTCAACGACGCGATGCCGCGGATCGAGGTCGATCCCGAGACGTACATGGTCAAGGCGGATGGCGTGCACCTGACCTGCGAGCCGGCCCGGGTGCTGCCCCTGGCGCAGCGGTACTTCCTGTTCTAGCACCTAGCCGCCGCCGGGGGCGATTCGTCCGGCGGGCGGCGTGGGCGGCGGCGGGGCGTCCGCGCGGGTCAGGAAAGGGCGCAGCATGTCGAGCGGCGGGGAATACGCGCGGGTTTGCACGGAGAAGAGACCCAGCAGCGTGTGGAAGAGATTGTCGTGGGAATAGGGGTCATTGGCCCGGGCGCGCAGCCG
>CAZYGO010000453.1:0-7700 GCA_964647455.1 uncultured Rhizobium sp. | reverse complement strand
AAATCGGGTCGCGGTGCAGGTTTTCCATCGCGATTATATAAGCGACGTTATTATAACGCGCAAGACGTTCAGCCTAGGAAAATAACCCCCGTCAGCATCTGCCCCGAAAAGAAAAGGGCGGCCGAAGCCGCCCTTTCCGGATCTTGTGCGGAACCGGCCTAGTAACCGGACCCCTGGATACCTTTCCAGCTCGCCGTGATGGCCTTCACAGCGACATCCGGCAGCGGGATGTAGTCCAGGCCGAGTGCCAGCTGGTCACCCTTCTCGAAACCCCACTGGAAGAAGTTCAGGGCAGCCTTGCTGGCAGCCTGATCGGAGGGGTTCTTGTACATCAGGGCGAAGGTGGTGGCGGTGATCGGCCAAGCATTGGCGCCATCATTGTTCAGGAACAGGATATAGAAATCGCTCCTGGCGGCACCGGCCCAGTCGGCGCTGGCGGCGGCGGCGGAGAAGGTTTCCACCGTCGGCTCAACCGTCTTGCCAGCCTTGTTGATCATCTTCGTGTAGC
This sequence comes from uncultured Rhizobium sp., assembly GCA_964647455.1. GTDB lineage: Bacteria > Pseudomonadota > Alphaproteobacteria > Micropepsales > Micropepsaceae > Rhizomicrobium. Next base: position 7,192 of record CAZYGO010000453.1, on the reverse strand, counting down.
TGAGATGGTTCTGCTTGGCATAGGCATACTCGACATAGCCGATGGAGCCCGCGATCTGAGCCACATTGCCGGCAACACCTTCATTGCCCTTGGCGCCGATACCGCTCGGCCAGTCGATCGCCGTGTCGGCGCCGACATTGTTCTTCCACTCATTGCTGATGCGCGAAAGGTAGGTCGCGAACTGGAAGGTGGTGCCCGAACCGTCCGAACGGTGGACGATGGTGATGGCGCGGCCCGGCAGGTTGACGCCCGGGTTCAGCTTCTTGATGGCGGCGTCATCCCAGCGGGCGACCCTGCCCATAAAGATGTTGGCCAGGGTTTCGCCGTCCAGCACCAGCTGGCCGGGGCGCACACCCGGAACGTTGACGACCGGCACGATGCCGCCGATCACGACCGGGAACTGCGTCAGGCCGGCCGCTGCCAGCTCCTTGGACGTGAGCGGCTTGTCGGTGGCGCCGAACATGATGGTCTTGGCCTTGATCTGGGCGATACCGCCGCCCGAGCCGATCGAGGCATAGTTGAGGCTGTTGCCGGACTGGCCTTTGTAGACCGACGCCCATTTGGTGACTATCGGAGCGACGAAGCTCGAGCCGGCACCGGTGATTTCAATCGCCATGGCGCTGGTGGCGAGCGCAACGGCCGTCGCGGCGCCAACCAGGATCCTGAGATGCTTGTTCATGAGAACTCCTTTGTTTCGGGAGCGTGCTCCCAATGCTTTGGATTTAGTTGGCGAACTGCAGGCGCATGCCCAGGATGTTGAGATCCTGGCTATCGCGGGTGGGAAGCGCAAGCGTGCCCTTCTTCACGGAAACGATCATGTCGTTGACGGTGAATTTGACGTTGCGGTTCAGATACCAGTTCACGCCCAGCGTCACCACGTCTTCCTTGCCACCGACGATGCCCGCCAGGGCGCTGGTGGCAAGATTGCTCGTCAGCTGCGAGGTGTGCCAATTGAGGTCGGTCGAGGCATAGCGCGCCGTCAACTCCCAGGCGCCCCAGCTGCCGCCGGCCAGCGAGAAGGGCCGCGACGGGACCGGATTGGCGAAACCGCCGACCTCGTTATTGATGGCCGAGGCGGTGTAGGGCTTGGTTTCGCCGGTGATGATCCAGGTGCCTTCGACGTACCAGCCCGAGAAGGTGGGGTGGTCGGCGACCGTGGTGGCCGTGCCGCCATTGGCGACGGCGCAGGCGCCGCCGGTGAAGCCGGCGGTGGTGCCGCACTGGCGGTCGGCGCTGAACTGGGCCCATTCCGCACCCAGGTAGAAATTCTCCAGGTTGCCTTCGAAGTCGAAGGCAATCAGGTCACCAGTCTTGGCAGCAATGCCGCCGGTGGAGATCAGGCGGGTGCCGTCAACGCGGATTTGCGGGCGTTCCTGGAAGTTGATGGTCTGGGAGCCGCCATTGCCGTTGCCGGTGGCGCCGCTGTAGAGGATCTTGGCGGCGCTCATGCCGATCTGGATGTTGCTGAGGCCATTGGTCCAGATGCGGTCAGAGATGCGGCCCAGGATCTGGGTCTGCTCGTCGCCGGGGCTGCCATGGTTGGCGGGGCTGCCGGTCTTGCCGCCCGTGAAGGCAGTTGAGATGTCAAGGTTGTCGCCGGCCCAGAGGGCGTCCGTGCGCGACCAGCCGATTTCAATGCCGCGGCGGCTGTCGCCCGCACCAAAGGCGTCGGCGCCGATATTGTCGATCTCGGGGCGCTCCATGAACATCAGGGCCGCGGACGAATCGGTGCCTTCCGCCAGCAGCACCGGCTCCAGAATGCCGACGCTGAAATGCCAGTCGGGAATGCCGGTATAGGTGACCTGCGCCTTGTTCAGCAGCGGATCGCCTTCGCCGGCGGTCGCCGCGGTGGTGCCGCCATTGCTACCGCCCATGTTGAGGCGCAGCTCATAGGCGAAATCGCTGTAGACCTTGCCTTCAAAACCGACATAGGCGCGGCGCACGACCGCGCCGGAGGAAAGATCGATCGGGCCTGCGAAGCCGGCCGGGTGGGTGCTGTCCTGCATGAAGCCGGCAAAGTCGGTCTGGAAGCGCAGGCGCAGCGCCAAAGTGAAGCGGCCGTCATTGGTCGCCAGGGTGGGACGGCCATTGTCGAACAGCCAGACCGCCTGATTGTACTGCTGCTCAAGGCCGGAGAGACGCGTGCGGTCCGCCATCGCGCGCTCTTCCAGCGCAGTGACGCGATCCTCAATCGACTGCGCCATGGCGCCGGAGATCATCGCGATGGTGGCGGCGCCGACCATCAAACCCACTTTGCCCGTCTTCTTCACGGAAATACCCCTCTGTTGCATTGCGCCATCTCGCGCGGCGCTGCTATCGCCGGGGCGCGCGACGGCCCCGTGAACTTTCCGTGACACTGATGTGACGACGCGGGGGAAGGGCAGAAAAACCTGGAATTCCCCGGTCAGAGGGGAGTTGGTAATTGAGCGTTGTGGCGGCCTGGCCACGCGTCAATCCGCCCCCGCCTGCCCGTCCTTGCCGGCGCGCGATTGCGCAGTTAGAGCCGACCGGCGTCGAAAAAATCCGTATACAAACGATTATGCGAGCCCGCTATAGCGGCCGCGGAAGAACACCAAGGGCGTGCCTTCTTCCGGGCAGCGGAAGCGTAGCACCCGGCCGATCAGGACCGAATGATCGCCCCCGTCCCATACGGCATGGCGGACACATTCAAACACAGCCAGGCAGTCAGCCAGCGCCGGCGGTCCCAGTTCGGTCTGCAGCAGCGACAGGCCATCCAGCGTGTGCTCTCCCGGACCTGCCAGCCGCGCCGACACCGCCCGGTGTCCCGCCGAGAGAATGGAGACAGTGAAACCCGGCGCGGCCACGAAGGGATCGTGGCGGCGCGAGCGCCGGTCGATGCACCACAGCACCAGCGGCGGATCGAGCGAAACGGAAGCGAAAGAATTGACGGTAATCCCGATATGGGACGACTCCTCGCCGACTGCCGCCGTCACCACCGCCACGCCGGTGGGATAGAGTCCCAGTGCGTCACGGAAAGCGCGGGTATCAAGGGATGCGTCACGGGCCATTTCACACTCGGTTAAGAGGGGGTGTGCATGATCCTACACGGTTGGGCACGGCCAGCCACCGGCAAAAGACCGGGGCGCCCGTGCGGGTAGATTGGGTGGTGGTATCATGGCCGGCGATGCAGCGGTCGTCATAAAGCGTGTCAAGAAGGGCGGGCATGGCGGCCATCACGGCGGCGCCTGGAAAGTCGCCTATGCCGACTTCGTCACGGCGATGATGGCCTTCTTCCTGCTGATGTGGCTGATCAACACCACCACCCCGGAACAGAAGCGCGGCATTGCGGACTATTTCGCGCCCCAGTCCATCGCCCAGACCGTTTCCGGCTCAGGCGGCGTGCTGGGAGGCAAGGTCATGGGTGCCGATTCGGCCCATGCCGGCGGCGCCCAGTCGGTCATGCAGAAGCAGTCCCCGCCATCTCCCGACAGCCAGATGAAGGCCATGGCCGCCGGCGGAGCCGATGGCGGCGCCAATGCCAGTACGAACAACAGTGCCGATTCGCAGTCAGCGCAGGACGGTGCCTTCAATCACGCCGACGACGCGATCCATCAGGCGATCCAGGACAACCCCGATCTCGCCAACCTTTCGCACCAGGTCATCACCGAAAAAACTCCTCAGGGCCTGCGCATCCAGCTGGTGGACCAGGACGGCCGCCCCATGTTCCAGCAGGGCTCGGGCGAGTTGATGCCATATGCGAAGAAGCTGCTGGCGGCGGTGGGCGGCATCATCGCCACCCTGCCCAATCGCGTCGCCATCGCCGGCCATACCAGTGGCGGCGATTCCACCGGCGACGACTGGAAGCTTTCCTTCGACCGGGCCAACGCGGCCCGCGCGGTGCTGCAGGCGGGCGGCCTCAATGGCAACCGCATCTACGAAACCTCCGGAAAGGCGGCTTCAGAACCGTTGCTGCCGGAAAATCCGAGCGCCTCGGCGAATCGCCGGCTTTCCATCCTTTTGCTGAAGGAGGCGCCGCCAGCGCCGTCTGGTGGGCCCCTTGGCAATTAGGCGCTTATGACGCCTCGGTTTTTGAGTGCGGCGTGACGGCCAACAGCTTGGCCAGGCAGGTATTTTGAGGATGGACCGTTAACCCAGGCCCGGCCCGGAGACTGGCGCGGCGGCAGGATTCCGGCATAGTTCAAGCCGTGACCGACCAACGCACCACCCGCATACCGCAATTCTTCCTGACGCCGGGAGGTGCCTGCCCCTATCTGCCTGGGCGGGTGGAGCGCAAGGTCTTTGCCCGCCTGGCGGGGAATTTGGCGCAACCGCTGTCGGAGGCGCTGACCCATTCCGGCTTCCGCCGCAGCCAGTCCATCGCCTATCGCCCGGCCTGCGAAGGCTGCAATGCCTGCATTTCGGTGCGGGTGCTTGCCGACCAGTTTGCGCCCAGCCGCAACCTTCGCCGCGTCCGCAAGCGCAACGACGATCTTCACCGTGCCGAAGTCGCCGCCGAGGCAACCCGCGAGCAGTTCGCCCTGCTGCGCACCTATCTCGATTCCCGCCACGCGGGTGGCGGGATGAGCGACATGGGCCTGTTCGACTATGTCGCAATGGTCGAGGAAACCCCGGTCGAAACCCATATCGTCGAATACCGCAATGCCGATGGCATGCTGATGGCCGCTGCCCTGACCGACCGGCTGCGCGACGGCCTTTCCATGGTCTATTCCTTCTTCCATCCCGGCGAGACCGAGCGCAGCCTTGGCACCTTCATGATCCAGGATCATATCGCGCGGGCGCGCGAACTCGGCCTGCCCTATGTCTATCTCGGCTACTGGGTGCAGGGCAGCGAGAAGATGGATTACAAGATCCGCTTCGCGCCGCTGGAAGCGCTGACTCCCAATGGCTGGGAATTGCTGGTCTAGGCCTTCGTCCGCACGATCTCGACTTCATAGCGGGTAGCGAAGGGAGGGCCGACACGCTTCAACCGGACCTCGTCGCCGGCATGAAGCTGGCCCAGATCCGCCAGGCGCCAGCCTTGCGCGCCTTCGGGCAGCAAAAGACTGTTGCGGTTGCCGACATTGATGAAAAGCAAGCGGCCTTCCGCCAGCCCCTTTCGCATGAAGTCCAGCAGAGAACTGTAATAGGGTTCGCGCTTCCAGGCATCCGGGGCGGCGGCATCCACATACACCCGGGTAGCCCGGGTATCGTTGTCTGGAACGATGACGAGCTTGCTCTTTTCCGGCTTCCATTCTTCGCCCAGGGTCTCATCCAGCAGCCACAGGCAGGAAAAGACGCTGCAACTGTGCGGCCGCTGCGCGTAGATGGCGCAGCCGCGCCCCGGCATGGCATGATCGCACCAGACGCTGCGCGGCTTTTCCAGTTCGACGATGCCCATGACCTTGCAGCACAAGGTGCATGTCCCGCATTCCCGGCTCATGCAGCGCCGCCAAAGCGGATCTTCAACTCCTCCACCTGCTCGTCGGCGATCTTGGTGACCAGCACATCCGGCGGCGTGATGGGCTGGCCTGGCGTCAGATCGTCCAGCATCTGAGCCATCGGCATGTCCGGCCAGGGAATGGCACCGCCGGCATAGCCGATCGGCTGGATGGTGCGGTGGATCCTCGCCGCCAGGTCCGGCATCACCGGCCAGGACAGGTGCGCGAAGAGATGCACCAGGTTGAGGCCCATGCGCACGCCAACGGCCGCGCGGTCGCGGTCGGTCTTGACATGGGTCCAGGGCGCGGCGCGGGTGAGATACTCGTTGCCCGCCACCCAGATGGCACGCAATTCGGACAAGGCCTTGCGGAACTCGGCGGCCTCGAGAAAATCCGTATAGGTCGCGACCCGGCGCTCCATCTCGGCGATCAGGGACTTTTCCTCCTCGCCATACGTGCCCTCACCCGGCATGGCGCCGTCGAAGCGGGCGGCGCAGAATTTGGTGATCCGCAGGACGAAATTTCCCAGCACGTCGGCCAGATCCTTGTTCACCACGCCGGCGAAATGTTCCCAGGTGAAGTTGCTGTCGCCGCTCTCGGGCGCGTTGGCGATCAGGTAGTAGCGCCAGACATCGGCGGGCGCGACCTCCAGCGCCTGGTCCATGAAGATGCCGCGCTTGCCCGAGGTCGAGAATTTTCCGCCGTCATAGGCGAGCCAGTTGAAGCCCTTGAGCCGGTCCACCAGCTTCCAGGGCTCACCTGAGCCTATGATGGTCACGGGAAAGCCGACCGTGTGGAAGGGCACATTGTCCTTGCCCATGAACTCCCAATAGGTGACGTCCGCGCCCTGCCACCAGTCACGGTAATCCTTGCCCATGGCATCGGCCCATTCCTTGGTTGCGGCGATGTATTCGATCGGTGCGTCGAACCAGACATAGAAGACCTTGCCCTTCAGCGCCCCATCCGCGATGTCGTCGGGCACCGGAATGCCCCATTCCAGGTCGCGGGTGATGCCGCGGTCGCGCAGGCCCTCGTCCAGCCATTTGAAGGCGATCGACGTCACCACCGGTGACCAGTCCTGCCTGTGACTTTCGATCCAGGCCCGCAACTTGTCGGTGAATTGCGACTGCTTGAGGAACAGGTGCGTGGAGTCGCGGATCTCGATGTCGGTGGCGCCCGACACCGCCGAGCGGGGGGCGATCAGATCGACCGGGTCCAGCACGCGGGTGCAATTCTCGCACTGGTCGCCGCGGGCCCGGTCATAGCCGCAATGCGGACAGGTGCCGATGACATAGCGGTCGGGAAGAAAGCGCGCATCGGTGACGGAATAGGCCTGTTTGGTGGTGCGCAGTTCCAGGAAGCCGTTCTTCCAGAGCTGGCGGGCGAAGTGCAGCGTCAGCTCGTGATTGGCGGGCGATGACGAGCGCCCGAAATTGTCCCAGGCGAGGCCGAAATCATCACCCAGCTTTTTCTGCACCGCATGCCACTTGTCGCAGAATTCGCGCGGACCGATGCCCTCTTCCAGCGCCGCCAGCTCAATCGGCGCGCCATGTTCGTCGGTGGCGCAGATCGCCAGCGTCTCGTGGCCCCGCGCCCGGCAGAAGCGGGCGAAAATGTCGGCCGGCAGCATCGAGCCGACCAGATTGCCCAGATGCTTGACCCCCGCCACATAAGGCAGGGCCGAGGTGATCAGAATGCGTTTTTTTACGGACATGGCGGGGGTGCGAGATTAGGCTGAAAGGGACGCCCGCCACTCCTACAGAAGCAGGGCGCACGAGACAACCGGAGGAGCG
>CAZYGO010000452.1:0-2524 GCA_964647455.1 uncultured Rhizobium sp. | reverse complement strand
CGACGCGCAGGGCACGCTGCACGTCGGCGTCATCCCCTCCGCGCTGCCGCTCGTCCCGCTGCTCACCGCGCCTTTCCAGCGGCAGCACGCCCGGGCCAGCCTGCGCATCTCCGGCCTCAACGCCTTCGAGATCCAGCGCGGGCTGGAGGAGTACACGGTCGACGTCGCGCTGACGTACCTGGACGACAAGAGCGCGCGCCACCTCCGCACGCAGCCGCTCTACACCGAGGACTACGTCCTGCTCGTCCGCAAGGGCCATCCGTTCGCGGCGCGCACGGCGGTGTCCTGGGCGGACGTCGCGACGCTGCCGCTCTGCGTACTCAGCCAGGACATCCTCGGCCCGCACCTCGCGCTCACGGACCTGCCGCGCCCGCCCGGCGCGGACGCCGCGATCATCGAGACCAACTCCGTCACCGCCGTCTATGCGCACCTGCGATCCGGCCGCTGGGCCTCCGTGCTGCCGACCGCGCTCGTCCTGGGCGAGGTGGCGGACGGCGCGCTCGTCTCGATCCGCCTGCCGCAGGACGGCGGACGCGAGCCGGTCGGCATCGCCATGCCCGCGCGCACGCCGACGCCGCTCGCGCAGGCGTTCTTCGACGTCGCGACCTCAGCCGCCATCGCCGCCACGCTCCGCGACTCGCTCGTCCTGACCGGCGCGGCCTGATCCGATCGGTCGCGTCGCGCCGCTGTCGCGTCCGTCGCTCCACGGTCGCGCTGTCGCCGTTCCGGCGCGCGCGCGCCGACACCTCCGCGCACGCGATAGAAATCCGCTATGACTCGATAGAGACGATCAGTTTGACGATGCCGTTCGGCGGCGGGAACAATCCGATCGACGGCGCGATCAACCCACTGATCGGCCGCTGAGAAGGAGGCTTTCGATGGTCCTACTGGCAGACGCGCGACGCGTGATCGCGGCGGCGGAGAAGAAGGCGGCGGAGATCGGCCAACCCATGAACATCGCCGTCGCGGACGCGGGCGGCAACCTCGTCTCGCACGTCCGCATGGACGGCGCCTGGCTCGGCAGCATCGACATCTCCATCAAGAAAGCCTTCACCTCCCGCGCCTTCGACATCACCACCAAGGACCTCGCCGCGCACTCCCAGTCCGGCGGACAGTTCTTCGGCATCCACGCGTCCAACGACGGCAAGGTGATGATCTTCGCCGGCGGCGTCCCCCTCAAGCGCGACGGCCGCGTCGTCGGCGCGATCGGCGTCAGCGGCGGATCCGGCGAGCAGGACCACGCGGTGGCCGAGGCCGGCGCCGCGGCGTTCTAGCGGTTCCTCCGAGCGAGGCCCCCACGAGCGCTCGCTCTTCACTCAGGAGCTCTCAACCATGGCCAGCAATCGCGGAGTGGTCTATCAAGGCCCCGGCGTGGTCGACGTGCAATCAATCGACTACCCGAAGATGCAGAACCCGCAAGGCAAGGCGATCGAGCACGGCGTCATCCTCAAGGTCGTCTCCACCAACATCTGCGGCTCGGACCAGCACATGGTCCGCGGCCGCACCACCGCGCCGCGCGGCCTCGTGCTCGGGCACGAGATCACGGGCGAGATCATCGAGAAGGGCAGGGACGTCGAGTTCCTCGAGATCGGCGACCTCGTCACCGTCCCCTTCAACGTCGCGTGCGGCCGCTGCCGCACCTGCCGCGAGCAGCAGACCGGCGTCTGCCTGCACGTCAACCCGTCGCGCGCCGGCGGCGCCTACGGCTATGTCGACATGGGCGGCTGGGTGGGCGGCCAGGCGGACTTCGTCATGGTGCCGTACGCGGATTTCAACTTGATCAAGTTCCCCGACAAGGCGCAGGCGCTCGCGAAGATCCGCGATCTGACGATGCTCAGCGACATCCTGCCGACCGGTTTCCACGGCGCGGTCACCGCGGGGGTCGGCGTCGGCACGACCGTCTACGTCGCCGGCGCGGGACCCGTCGGGCTCGCCGCCGCGGCCTCCGCCCAGATCCTCGGCGCCGCCGTCGTCCTCATCGGCGACATGAACCCGGAGCGGCTCGCGCACGCCAAGGCCGTGGGCTTCGAGCCGGTCGATCTCACCAAGAGCGACAAGCTCGAGGACCTCATCGCGGCCATCGTCGGCAAGCCCGAGGTCGATGCCGCGATCGATGCCGTCGGCTTCGAGGCGCGCGGCCACGGCAGCCACGCGCACGAGGAGCTGCCGGCCACCGTCCTCAACTCGCTCATGGCCATCACGCGCGCCGGCGGCGCCATCGGCATCCCCGGCCTCTACGTCACCGAGGATCCCGGGGCGAAAGACGAGGCCGCGCAGACGGGGAACCTGCGGATGCGGTTCGGGCTCGGGTGGGCCAAGTCCCATCGGTTCGCCACCGGGCAGACGCCGGTCCTCAAGTACAACCACTACTTGATGCAGGCCATCCTCCACGACCGGCTCCCCATCGCCAAGATCGTCAACGCGACGGTCATTGCGCTGGAGGAGGCGCCGGCGGGGTACAAGGACTTCGACAAGGGGGCCGCGCGCAAGTATGTGCTGGATCCGCACGGCACCGTCCGCAAGG
>CAZYGO010000451.1:0-4954 GCA_964647455.1 uncultured Rhizobium sp. | reverse complement strand
CCGCCGCCGCCGGGCGCGCCCGCGCCGCCGCCGCCGCCCTGGTGCAGGTGGTCTATGTCCGCAACAGGATGACGGTGAATGTCCGCCTGCTGGCGCCCAACCAGACGCCGGCCAAGGCCAGCGCCGATGTGCCGGCCAACGGTTCGGCCGAGATCGTCTATCCGGCGGCGGCGAAAGCGGCGCTGGCCGAGCTTGAGGATCTGTGGAAGGCGCGCGTCACCATCGATCCGGCCCAGCGCGGCCGCCTGACCGCCGACATGCGCATCGCCTCGCTGGAGCAATGGAGCGAGGCCCAGGCGGCGCTGGCCGGCGTGCCGCTGGTGACGGGCGTGACGCTGGTGGCGATGGACACCGGCTATGCCCGCATGGTGATCGCCTATAGCGGCACCACCGACCAGTTGCGCGACGCCCTGGGCGCCGCCCATCTCACCCTGACCAACGGCCGGGGCGGGCAATGGATGCTCGCGACCGGCGGCTGACATGACGCTGCTGCGCCACCTGCCCAACCTGCTGTCGCTGCTGCGGCTGGCAGCGGCGCCCTTTGCCGCCTGGGCGATCCTGGCCGGGCATGACACGCTGGCGCTGGTCGTCTTCGTCGCCGCCGGCCTGTCCGACGGGCTGGACGGTTTCCTGGCGCGCCACTGGCATGCCATGACGCGCTTCGGCGCCTGGCTGGACCCGGCCGCCGACAAGCTGCTGATGCTGGCCACCTATGGCGCGCTTCTGGGCGTGGCGGCGGTGCCCTGGTGGCTGGTGGCGCTGGTGGTGGGCCGCGATCTCGCCATCGCCGCCGGCTGGCTGGCGGCCAAGCTGCTGTCCCTGCCGCTGGCGTTCCGTCCGCTCGCCATAGGCAAGGCCTCCACCCTGCTGCAGATCGTTTTCGCCGGACTGACGTTGCTGGTCCTGGCCTTCAACCTTTCCGCTCCCGGCCTGCTGCTGGCGGCGGCGGGCGCGACGGCGCTGCTGACCCTGGCGTCGGGGATCGCCTATCTGCTGCTGTTCCTGCGGGGGCTGGTGACGGGGCAACGGACGGTGTGATGCAGCTGCCGCTTCCCATCATCCCCAGGCCGCGGCTGACCCGCGCCGATTTCATCGCCGCGCCGGGCAATGAAAGGGCACTGGCCTTTCTGGAATCCTGGCCGCGCTGGCCGGCGCCGGCGGCGGTGCTGCATGGGCCGCCCGCCTCCGGCAAGTCGCACCTGGTGCAGATCTGGGCGGCGCTGTCCGGCGCCACGGTGGTGGCCGCCGCCGAGCTTGCCGAAGCGCCGGACGGCGCGGTGGCGGTGGAAGACCTGGACGCCGCGCCGGGCACGGGCCATGAGCGCGCGCTCTTCTCCCTGTTCGAGCGCGGCACGCCGTTGCTGCTGACCGGCCGGACATCGCCGCGGGGCTGGCGGGTGGAGCTGCCCGACCTGGCCTCCCGCTATGGCGCGGCGATTTCCTTCGACCTGGGCGCTCCCGACGATGCCCTGCTGGCGGGGCTGGCGGCCAAGCTGTTCGCCGACCGTCAGCTGCAAGTGCCCGAGGCGGTGATCCGCCTGATGATCGAGCGGCTGGCCCGCTCCCCGGAGGCGATCCGGGACTTCGTGGCGGCGGCGGATGCCCGCGCGCTTTCGGAAAAAAGGCCGATTAATCAGGGCCTTATAAGGGACATGCTGGCCGCCTCGCCGTCATGACAGATTCATGCTTTCGGGCTAGGCTTCCGGCATGTCCAAAAAAACCGAGCCCGTCGCGGCCAATGACAGCGCCGCCGACGAAGCCGCGCAGACCGATGCCGTCATCGGGCTGGGAGCGCAGGGCCAGAATGTCTTTTTCGACCCGGCCTCGCCGCACCGCTTCGTCAACCGCGAACTTTCCTGGCTGGCCTTCAACCGCCGGGTGATCGAGGAAGCCACCAACCGCCGCCATCCCCTGTTCGAGCGGCTGCGCTTCCTCTCCATTTCGGCCTCGAACCTCGACGAATTCTACATGGTGCGGGTCGCCGGCCTGATGGGCATGGTGAACGCCAATGTCACCACGCCCTCCGCCGACGGGCTGACGCCCGCCCAGCAGCTGGAGGCGGTGGACAAGACCGCGCGCGGCCTGATCGCCGACCAGCAGAAGGTGTGGGCCGGGATCAATCTGGAACTGCGCGACGAGCAGGTGCTGGTGGTCTCGCCCGCCGAACTGGAGGACAGCGACCGCGCCTTTCTCGACAAGCTCTTCCGCCAGGACATCTTCCCGGTGCTGACGCCGCTGGCGATCGATCCGGCCCATCCCTTTCCCTTCATCCCCAATCTCGGCTTCACCATCGCGCTGGAGCTGGAAGGCCAGAAGGACGGCAAGAGCTTCACCGCCCTGATCCCGGTGCCGCCGCAGCTCAAGCGCTTCATCCGCCTGCCGGACACCGCCAGGCGGGTGCGTTTCCTGCCGCTGGAGGAGGCGATCGCGCTGCATTTCGACCGGCTGTTCCCCGCCAAGCGGGTTTCCGGCTGGGGCCTGTTCCGCATCCTGCGCGACAGCGATGTCGAGGTCGAGGAAGAGGCCGAGGACCTGGTGCTGCTGTTCGAGTCGCTGCTCAAGCGCCGCCGCCGCGGCAGCGTCATCCACATGAAGTGCAGCAAGTCCATGCCCGAGGCGCTGCGCCGCTTCATCGCCCATCATCTCGACCTCGACGACAGCGAGATCGTCATCATCGAGAATCTGATGGGGCTGTCGGACCTTTCCAAGCTGATCCTGTCCGAGCGGCCGGAGCTGCAGTTCAAGCCCTATATCCCGCGCTTTCCCGAACGCATCCGCGACCATGGCGGCGACTGCTTCGCCGCCATCCGCGAGAAGGACCTGATCGTCCATCATCCCTTCGAGAGCTTCGACGCGGTGGTGCAGTTCCTGCGCCAGGCCGCGGCCGATCCCGACGTGGTCGCGATCAAGCAGACGCTCTACCGCACCAGCTCCGACAGCCCGATCGTGGCGGCGCTGATCGAGGCCGCCGAATCCGGCAAGTCGGTGACGGCGCTGGTCGAGCTCAAGGCCCGCTTCGACGAGGCCGCCAACATCAAATGGGCCCGCGACCTGGAACGGGCCGGGGTGCAGGTGGTCTATGGCTTCGTCGCCCTCAAGACCCACGCCAAATGCTCGCTGGTGGTGCGGCGCGAGCATGGGCACCTGTCGACCTACTGCCATTTCGGCACCGGCAACTACCATCCCAACACGGCGCGCATCTATACCGACCTGTCGCTCTTCACCGCCGATCCGGCGCTGGGGCGCGACGCCGCCGAGATGTTCAACTTCATCACCGGCTATGCCGAGCCGATGGCGATGGAGAAGATGGCGATGTCGCCGACCTCGCTGCGCGGACGGTTGGTGGACTGCATCCAGGAGGAAGTGCTGCACGCCAAGGCCGGCCGGCCGGCGGCGATCTGGGGCAAGCTCAACAGCCTGGTCGATCCGCACATGATTGACGCGCTCTACCGCGCCAGCCAGGCCGGGGTGAAGATCGACCTGATCGTGCGCGGCATCTGCTGCCTGCGTCCCGGCGTGCCCGGCCTGTCGGACAATATCCGGGTCAAGTCCATCGTCGGCCGCTTCCTGGAGCATGGCCGCATCATCGCCTTCGGCAACGGCCATGGCCTGCCGCACAAGGATGCCAGGGTCTTCATTTCCTCCGCCGACTGGATGCCGCGCAACCTCGACCGGCGGGTGGAAACCCTGGTCCCGCTGGAAAACCCCACCGTCCATCAACAGGTCCTTGACCAGATCATGGTGGCGCAGATGAAAGACCAGGCGCAAAGCTGGTATATGCAGCCCGATGGAACCTATGTCCGCGATTCCCATTCCGAGGACGCTGACGCTTTTTCGGCGCATACTTATTTCATGACCAATCCCTCGCTTTCGGGCCGCGGCAAGGCCCTCAAGATGAACAAGTCCAGGTCCTGACTTGGCTGTCGTCAACGATCTTCGCCGCGGCTTTCCGCAAGGCTCGCCGTCCCGGCGCGAGACCCCGCTCGCCATCGTGGACATCGGCTCCAATTCGGTGCGCCTGGTGGTCTATGAGGGCGAGTGCCGCACCGCCGCCACGGTGCAGAACGAGAAATCCATCTGCGGCATCGGCCGCGACATGGTCACCACCGGCCGGCTGCATCCCGAAGGCTGCGCCGAGGCGCTGGAGGCGCTGGCCCGTTTCCGCCTGATCGCCGACGGCCTGGGCGTGAGCGTGCGCGAGGCGGTGGCGACGGCGGCGGCCCGCGACGCCGCCAATGGCGCGGAGTTCATCGCCCGGGCCGAGAAGGCCTGGGGTTCGCCCATCCGCGTCCTGGCCGGCGAGGACGAGGCCCGCATCGCCGCCGAAGGGGTGATCGCCGGCATCCCCGACGCCGACGGCCTGGCCGCCGACCTGGGCGGCGGCAGCCTGGACATGGTGGGGGTGAAGAATGGCAGGACCGGCCGCGCCCATACCTTGCCCTTCGGCCCCTTGCGGCTGATGGACCAGAGCAAGGGCGACCCCGACAAGGCGCGCGACATCGAGGACAAGGGGCTGAAGGGCCTTTCCGACCTTGATGCCAGCGCGCTCTATGCCGAGGGCGGCATCTGGCGCAGATTCGCCCGCGTCGACATGGAGGAGCAGGGCCATCCCCTGCATGTGCTGCAGCAATACACCATTCCCCGCGGCCGGGCCCTGAGGCTGTGCAAGCTGCTGGCCGGCCTGTCGAAGGACTCCATCCGCAAGATCAAGGTTGTGTCCAAGCGCCGCGCCGAAAGCCTGCCTTACGGCGCGGTGGTGATTGAGCGGCTGCTGGAAGCCGGCGGCATGAAGGATGTGGTGATCTCGGCCTATGGCCTGCGCGAGGGGCTGCTGTTCCGCGGCCTGCCGCCGGAGGAACGCAGGCGCGATCCCCTGGTGGCGTTCGCCCGCGCCGCCAATGCGCGTTCGGCCCGCGTGCCCGGCCATGCCCAGGAGATGCTGGACTGGACTGCC